>JALRDI010000331.1 GCA_023257035.1 Ilumatobacteraceae bacterium
CTCCATGTCTGGGTGGAATTCCTTCTCCCACGCGAGCACACCAGACGCGAACGCCTCGTTGATCTCGACGAGGTCGATGTCATCCATCGACATACCGGCACGCTCCAGCACCTTCGCTGTTGCCGGAATTGGTGCAGTCAACATGAGACGAGGGTCAGCACCCGCAAGCGAGAAATTCACGAAGCGAGCGCGCGGGGTGAGCCCCAACGCATTGGCCTTCTCTTCGCTCATAATGAGCAGAGCTGATGCACCGTCAGTGATCTGGCTTGAGTTACCAGCAGTGACGCGGCCGCCATCTTCTTCGGCTCGGAATGACGGCTTGAGGTTGCCGAGCGACTCCATCGTGGTGTCACGCAAACCCTCATCGACCGACATCATCTCGCCATCGGCACCGAGAACAGGAAGAATCTCACGCTCAAAACGACCTTCGTCAGTTGCCCGACGAGCAAACTCTTGGCTGCGCACGCCATAACGGTCGAGGTCTTCGCGACTCAAGCCCCATTGGTCAGCAATGAGTTCGGCTGAAATGCCTTGCGGGACGAGGCCACCCTGGTCTGCGTAACGAGCGCCAACCTTGGGCCCGAACGGGAAGCCGTACTTGCCATCAATCATCGATGCGCCCATCGGCACACGTGACATCACTTCAACTCCAGCTGCGACAACAACGTCGTACGCGCCTGCAATCACACCTTGAGCAGCGAAGTGTGCTGCCTGCTGACTCGAGCCGCACTGACGATCAATCGTCGTGCCAGGAACCGACTCAGGCCAACCTGCAGCAAGCACTGCGTTACGAGCCACATTGGCGGCCTGCTCACCGACCTGCATCACACAGCCCATCACCACGTCGTCGACCAACGATGGGTCGAGGTCATTGCGTTCTTGCAACGCCTTCAATGTCTCGGCGGCCAAGTCGACTGGATGCCAATCCTTCAACTTGCCATTACGGCGCCCAAGGGGCGTCCGGATTGCATCAACGATCACTGCGGTAGTCATCGGCACATCATGGTGCAGTGTGTCATCGCGCGAAGAGTCGGAAGAATCGACATGTCGCCGAATGCTTCGGTGGAAACTGTCAAAGAGAACTGCAAGACTCTCTAGATGGGTACACAACGAATGACCATTGCCGAAATGCACGAACTTGCTCGTGACACGACCGTTCCCCAAAAATTCTTGGAGCATGTCGAAAACCGCGCCGACAAAGTGCTCTTCAGGTCGATGACTTCCGCCCCAGGTTCAGGCGACACCACTTGGCAGAACTACACCTACTCCGATATGCGTTCGCTCGCTGCTCGCACCGCAGCTGGCCTGCAGGCCCTTGACGTTGAGCCCGGCGAACGCGTCATGTTGATGATGCGAAACCGCCCCGACTTTCACTGGCTCGACCTCGGTGCGCAGTTTGTTCGAGCCACACCGGTGTCGATCTACAACTCATCATCAGCAGAAGAACTGCAGTTCCTCGCCGAACACGCCGAGGCGCGGGTCATCATCGTTGAAGACAGCGGCTTTTTAGATCGAGTACTCGAAGTACGCGACCAATTGCCGCTCGTCGAGCACATCTTCGTCATCGAAGCACCCATCGGCGGCCTGCCAGAAGGTGTCCGACTCGTCGACGATCTCCTCGCCAACGGCGAAGCCGATCTTGAGACGCTCGCCGCTGTCACCAGTCCCGACGACCTCGCAACACTCATCTACACCTCGGGAACAACCGGGCCGCCCAAGGGCGTAATGATCACCCAGTACAACGTGGTGTACGCCGTGTCGATCCTGAAAGAAGTACTCGAAGAAGACGACATCGAGAATTGGCGAGTCATCTCGTACCTGCCAATGGCACACATCGCCGAACGAGTCACCAGCCACTACCAAGCACTTGTCACCGGTGGCGAAGTCTCAACATGTCCTGACCCCGGACTGCTGCCGGCCTACCTCGGCGAAGTACACCCATCGATGCTGTTCGGTGTTCCACGCGTCTTCGAAAAGGTCTACGCCGGCGTGAACGCGGCACTGTCGGCCGACCCTGAAAAAGCCACCGCCTTCAACGACGGTGTGGCCGCCGCACTCGAGATCAAAGCCGCCGAACGTGCCGGCACCATCACCCAAGAACAACGCGACACCTGGGACTTCTTGGATGCCGTGGCGTTCTCCACCGTGCGTGGCCTGGTTGGTTTGGATGAGGTGCAGATCGCCATCACCGGCGCCGCCCCGCTACCCGCGGAAATCCTTGAATGGTTCAACGCGATCGGTATTCCACTCGCTGAGATCTACGGCCTGTCAGAAACCTCCGGCCCGCTCACCTTCACCCCGTGGGCGAACAAGCCCGGCTACGTCGGCCAGGCCGCACCCGGTATGGAGGTGCGCCTCGGCGACGAC
>JALRDI010000219.1 GCA_023257035.1 Ilumatobacteraceae bacterium
GGCGGGACGTGCGGACTTTCGGGCCGGTGTAACGAGCCATCTCAGTTCCTCCGGCGCTTCGGTGGGCGACAACCATTGTGCGGGATCGGGGTGACGTCCTTGATGGTCGTGACCTCGATACCTGAGTTCTGGAGCGAACGAACCGCGGTGTCGCGACCAGATCCTGGACCCTTCACCTCGACTTCGACGCGACGGACACCGTGTTCTTGAGCGGCCTTCGCAGCGCGCTCTGCTGCGAGCTGGGCAGCAAATGGTGTGCTCTTGCGGGAACCCTTAAACCCAACGGCACCTGACGACGCCCATGAGATGACGTTGCCATCGACGTCGGTGATTGAAACGATGGTGTTGTTGAATGAACTCTTCACGTGAGCAATACCCACGGAAACGTTCTTGCGATCGCGTTTGCGTGGCCGCCGGCCACCTGGCTTTGTCTTAGCCATTACTACCTCACAGCCTTCGTCTTGTTAGCAACAGTGCGCTTCGGACCCTTACGGGTACGAGCGTTGGTGTGGGTGCGCTGCCCACGAACAGGGAGTCCCTTACGGTGACGAACACCTTGGTGGCATCCAATTTCGATCTTGCGCTTGATGTCGTTCTGAACGTCACGACGGAGGTCACCCTCGATCGTCAAGTTTGAGTCGACCCATGAACGAATCTTGTTGACCTCGTCTTCGGTGAGCGAGGACACTCGAGCGTTACGGTCGAGATCATTTTCTTCGCAGATACGGATCGCAGTGGTGCGACCGATCCCAAAGATGTACGTCAACGAAACTTCCAACCGCTTGTCGCGGGGAATGTCGATACCGGCGATACGTGCCATCGTTTACTGCTCTCCGTTTATCTTTCAGCCTTGGCGCTGCTTATGGCGCGGGTTTTCACAGATCACTCGGATCCGGCCGTGACGACGAATCACACGGCACTTCTCACACATCTTTTTGACGCTCGGTCGGACCTTCACTGCGTTCTTCTCTCACTTGTAGCGATACGTGATACGGCCTCGGGTGAGGTCGTACGGGGTGAGTTCCACTTGCACCTTGTCGCCTGGGAGGATGCGGATGTAGTGCATTCGCATCTTTCCTGAAATATGTGCCAGCACCTTGTGGCCATTTTCCAATTCAACGCGAAACATCGCGTTGGGTAGCGACTCAAGAATCGTTCCTTCGAGGACGATTGCATCTTCTTTCGGTGAAGCCAGTGGATTCTCCTTAATTGTCGCGGTCGGAACCGCGGGGCGGACTACTGTACGTGTTGACCCATTAGGTCAACGTCTCGACCAGTATCCGAGTGTTCGGACACGGGCCGACGGGCAATGCTATCGGCGTGAGACGACAACACCAATGGTGACGTCATCTCGTTTCTCGTCGACTCTCTACGACATCAGTGAGTCGTTTGAACACGTGATCGGGGTGCCCCACCCCATTCACTACCGCAAATTGCCCACGACTTCCGTAAAACTCGATGAGCGGAGCGGTCTGTGTTTCGTAGAGATCCAGGCGACGATTCACCGCTTCAGGTGTGTCGTCACCACGTTGTGTGACGTCGCCGCCACACACATCACAAATCCAAGGTGATGGGTCATCACCAGAGCTTGTGTAGTTCGTACCGCAGTCTTGGCAGACGCGCCGAGACGAAATGCGGTCGAGAACAATTTCGCGGGGAACATCGAGATCAATCACCACATCAATTGGACGATCTTCGGTAATTCCTGCGAGAGCCTCAGCTTGGCCAACCGTTCGGGGAAAGCCATCGAGGATGTAGCCACGACTCGTTGCATCTGGCTTTGACAGCCGTTCGTTGACGATGCCAACCATCGTTTCGTCGTCGACAAGCCCGCCAGCATCCATGATCTCCCCTGCCACGATGCCGAGCGGGGTCCGCTCACGGACAGCGGCGCGCAACATATCTCCGGTCGAGATATGGGGGACAACAAAGTGCCGTGACAAGCGCACGCATTGCGTGCCCTTTCCGGCGCCTTGGCGACCAAGAATGATGAGACGAGCTCCAGGCATGAATCGAAACCGACTACTTCAGGAAGCCTTCGTAGTTGCGCAGCATCAACTGGGAGTCAATTTGACGCATCAGTTCGAGTGCAACACCGACCGAAATCAGGATGCTCGTTCCGGCAAAGCCAAAGGTGCTCACACCGGCGGCCCACAACAAGATGTACGGAAGGATCGCGATACAAGCGATGAAGACCGCTCCTGGGAGGGTGATGCGATTCACGGCCTTTGCGAGATACTCCTCGGTCTGCGGACCTGGGCGAATACCTGGAATGAATCCGCCCTGGCGACGGATCTGATCGGCCTGACGGACCGGGTCGAACGCAATCGAGTTATAGAAGTAGGCGAAGGCAATGATGAGAACTGCAAAAAGCGTGATGTACACCGCGTTCTGGCTGTTCAAGATGTACTGATCGACGTAGCCCTGAATTCGGCCCCGCCAACTGTCTGCCGAGGCGTTGCCGAGGAAGCTCACCAGAATCGCTGGCAGGAGCAACAGTGATGAGGCGAAGATGATCGGGATCACGCCTGACTGATTGACCTTCAACGGGATGTAGGTGTTTTGTCCACCCATCATCCGTCGTCCGACGACACGCTTCGCGAACTGCACCGGAATTCGGCGCTGTCCAAGCTCGACGTACACGACCGCGGCAATGATTGCGACCGAGAGCAACACCATCATCACGAACCAGAACACTTTGTTCTGCAGCAGGATTGAGTAAAAGCCCGACGGGATTCCTGCAACTACTGAGGCGAAGATGACCATCGACATGCCATTGCCAATACCGCGCTGGCTAATCAATTCACCGAACCACATCAAGACTGCTGTTCCAACGACCAGCGTCGGGATGATGAGGTAGCCACGTGGCCAAATGCCATCTGGAAGAAGTGGGACCGATGGCGCCTGAACCGCAGAGTAGAACGCTCCGCCGCCGCCATTTCCGAAAAGGAAAACGAGAACTGTGGCTTGGAGCAAAGCGAGCGTCACTGTCACGTAGCGGGTGTACTGAGTGATCTTGCGCTGGCCAACTGCACCTTGTTGCTGAAGCTCTTCCAACTTCGGAATTACCACACCGAGAATCTGCATGATGATGCTCGCCGTGATGTACGGCATGATTCCTAGAGCAAATACGGAGAAGCTCTCGAAAGCGCCACCAGAGAACAAGTTGAAGAGGCCAAGCGCGCCGTCTTGAGCACCGGCACGGAGCTGCTCGATCGCAAGCGGGTCGACACCCGGCACGCGAATAGCTGCTCCGACTCGGTACAGACCGACGATCATCAACGTGAAGAGGATCTTGTTGCGAAGGTCCTCGATCTTCAGAATGTTCTTGATGTTGGCGATCATGATTGAATCGCTGCCTCCAGGTCAGTAATCAGCGGTTTGCGAACTGGTTGCCCTTAACCGCAGGACGACCGGCCTTGCCCTCACCCTCGTGCGGGAGAGGAACGATGGTGACGTCTCCACCGGCAGCTTCAACCGCTGAACGAGCAGCCGCTGAAATTGCGTGAACGGAAAGCGACACCTTGATGGAAAGATCGCCGTAGCCAAGGACCTTTACGAATGCGCCCTTGCGGACGAGCCCCGCCGCTACAAGTGCATCAACATCGACAGTGTTTGCGCCGAGCTTCTCCAACTGATGGAGATTGACGGGGCTGTACTCGACGCGGAATGGGTTGTTGAAGCCCTTCAACTTTGGCACGCGCTGCTTGAGTGGCATCTG
>JALRDI010000142.1 GCA_023257035.1 Ilumatobacteraceae bacterium
TGGTGCGTTGGATATTTCTACTGGGAGCTTGCCTTGTTAGAAGCGCTTGGATTTGGCCTAGACCTATCCAAATGTGTTGTGACTGGAGACACCGAAAATTTGCTTTACCTCTCACCAAAATCAGGTTGCGAGCCTGCTAACGACAGCGTCACAAAGTCAGATCTCCGAAGAGTGCAAGTTCGAGAATTGGCCGCATGAACTCTGAAGCAGTTGTGCTGAGGTGGGTGGCATCTCGGTACAACAAAATGTCTCCCACCATCATCGGGCAGGTGCTGGTGGTGCAGAACCAATCGGTGGTGTCGATGAATTCAAGACTTCGCTGTGTGGCGATCGAGTATTCGATATCAATCCGATCCTGAGATACGGCAGCCGATCGGGTATTCGAGCAAACACTTGCCGAGAACAGGTTCCGAGATAAGCAGTTCGAGGGCAGATCTTTCGCGTTCGGATTATCGCCCAACATCACAAGTCGTGGGGTCGCCGGAAGTACCCGGTCGACCGTTTCGGCCATGCCGGCGCTCCACTCTTCACTCGAGTTCGGGTAGTCGTGCGAGGCCGTCATCACGATGAGATCTGGTTGCAACTCAATCATGTAGTCGATCGCGTCATCTCGCCAGATCGGACATTGCTGGGCGAGGATCGCCGTCGGGATCGCAACGTTGGCCGTCGGACAACCACCTTTGGTGAGCGCGACAAAATTGATGCCTCGATCGTTGGCGATCTCGTTGAGAGCTGGAAACCAGTGAGCGGCATGTGAGTCTCCGTAGAGCACCATCGTGAAGTCGCCACCTGATGCGCCATAGCGACAGTCATGAACTTCGGGATCAACGCCGATATTGACGCACCCGTCGTCATAGATCTGAGCCTTGTCATCAACTGCTGCCGCAATCGATGGTCGAAGGTTGTTGGGAACCGTGTCAACCGCTGCTCCCGCAGCAAGGACTTCATGTACCGACTCGATAAGACGATCGAGCGTGAGTGGCACCGTGGTCGTCGGAGTCGCAATCGTTGTTGTGGTGGTCGTCGAGGATCCTGCGCCGATACTTGTTGCGGCCTGATTCGTTGCCACTGACGGCTCGACATCGACCACTGTTGTAGTCATTGTTGCGGAAGCGGTCTGATCTGTCAGCAGTGTCGGTGCTGATGCGCTCACACCGGTATCGAGACTCGGCAATGCAACTCTGACGCCAACCGCAACGATGATGGTTACGGCGATGATTCCGCCGCCGAGCCGCAAGCCGCGCTGAGGTCGGGCTGCGACCCACGGGGAGTGACGCACGGGATTCTCGAGAGCGCGTAATGACAGCGACGACAGGCCCATCGCAAGTGCCACAACGACGACTGTTTGAAAGAACCCCAACGGCCCCCAGCGCACTTGGGCGAGCACAAGAAGCGGCCAATGCCAGAGGTACAGCCCGTAGGAATTCTTCCCTAGGTATTGCAACGGCCGAAGACGAAGCAAGCGCCCGGCCGGCCAATACGACTGCTGGCCCTCTCCCCCTGTAATGACGAGGGCCGTTGCGAGCACCGGAATCATTGCCAGCAACCCAGGGAAGGTGAACGACTCGTCAATATCGAACGCAACTACGACGATCATGACGAGCCCGACCCAGCCGCCAACAGTTCGCAGGCGTTGGGGTGCCGCTGTCAGAATCGGAGCCCAAATAGCGACAGCAGCACCGATGCCAAGTTCGCCCATTCGGGCCGGCAACAAATAGAACGCGGCGGTCGGGTAGGTCTGGGTCATCACCACCGATAGCAACAACGACAGAACAATGACACCAGCGACAGCACGGCCGGCAGCAACACGAATGTTTGTCGATCTGCGGGTAACGGCGAGCAACAGCAAGGGCCACACGAGGTAGAACTGCTCTTCGACGGCAAGTGACCAGTAGTGCAGCAGTGGTGAGGGTGATGATGCAGCGAGTTGGGCTCCGAAGTAATCGCCCAACTGGAAGGCGAATCTGAAGTTGACAAAGAAGCCTGATGCAGCCACTGCGTCGGTGACAACTGACCGGACTGCGTAGGGCGAAAGGACCGCCCACGATGCGAAAACCGTAACGATGATGACGAGTGTTGAGATTGGAAGTAGCCGCCTCGCTCGCCGAGCCCAAAACGACGGCAATGCAATCGAGCCGGTTGTCTCAAGTTCATCAACGAGCAATCGCGTAATGAGGTATCCCGACAGCACGAAGAACACGTCAACACCAATAAACCCACCCGGCATCCAAGTAGGACGGGCATGAAAAACGACAACGAGCAGTACAGCGAGGCCGCGTAACCCTTCAATGTCTGTCCTGAACCGTCGGGAGCCCGAGACTGGGCGGTGCGTCCTCGAGGCTTGGTCCACTCCCCTACGCTAGGCGAGATCACCTCGGGCCCAGTGCCTCCATCTCACCGCCATCATTGACCTTGCGGCGGCCATCTGACACGGTGGAGTCATGTCACGTTCGAAGCTGTTCGCAGTTCTTTCTCTTGTGCTCGCAGTAGCTGCTTGTGGTGGGAGCACTAACTCGTACACCGCTGAGATGGAGAGCGAGTACATGTCGGCCTGTGTCGAGGAAGCGACGCTTTCTCTTGACGCGAACCTCGACCTCGATGCTGACGACCTTGACTCCCTCGCATTCGACTATTGCGCGTGCACCTGGCGCGAGGTTGTCGATGAGATTGCGGTGGAAGACTTTCTCGCTGAGGACGCAGCTGTCTCGACGGGAAGTGACATTTCTGAAGACTTCAACGACATCGTTAATGACTGTGCTGAAGAGGTGTTCTCAGCGCGCTAATCAGTCTTCGCTGTCGATCACGGCCGTCAACGCTTCCTGATCGATATCAACCGAGAGCCACAGCGGACGATCGACCTCCGCATTCTCAGGGCTGGTCGTTGCAAAGGTGAGGCTTTCTGCCTCTGCTACATCTCGCAAGAAGTCAGCAT
>JALRDI010000172.1 GCA_023257035.1 Ilumatobacteraceae bacterium
ACCTACTGCGCTTATCAATGATCACAGATATTCGAGGTTGGTGACCAAAAATACGGTGGCTAGCGGCGCAAGCTATCGTAGTCAGAGCAAGGCATCGAGACCGAGCTCCACAATGTAGTGCGGATCATTGCGCAGTATTTCTGCGACCTCCCGAACACTCGATAGCTCCAATCCAAAAACGTTGACCGCGATCCACCCAGAGATCCCAATCAACAGAAACTTACCGATTACTGTATTCGCGAGCGCCGTGATTCCAACAGCGAAACATCCAATGAGCACAGTCGCTATAATTTTGCCGAACGCATTAACTACGGCGATTGATATTGATTTTTCCATCATGAGATTCCCTCTAAGTCTTTCCTGCGAACAAAACAACCCGAGCATATCCCGATTCAACGCGATGTGTCTGACCGCTTGGTCTGATTGTTAACAAGAGTCGCATTGTTTATTGTGTGGTTCTTCGGGCTAATTGGGTCACGACTATGCAGAACACAATCAGGTTACTTGTGGGCGTTCTCCTCACGGCATCCTTCACGGGCTGTTTTGCCATTCCAGATCACGCACCTGGGAAGCAACTGATTCATCTCGTTCCGTCTTTAATCGGCAAAGATTCGGGCGCTCTTGTTGAGTCTCTTGGTCAGCCACACGACGAGGTCTGGGTCAATGACACGAAGCACGTAACCTGGCGCTACCTTCAACTGTTCCTCGGAGAATGCCGGCTTTCAACCGCAAACAAGGGTGGTAGGGTTGTCGGCGTCCACTGGTCAGGGCCACTGACCGGTTGCCACTATCTCGAATCAAAGATCAAAAAGCTGAGCCTCAACAACTAAGTAATCGTTATCAAGGCTCGGTTGACTACCTAGATATTGGCACCGAGAATCAGCTCGTCGACCCTCAGAAGTTCGATCGCCTGCTCAATCACCGCGCGGTCATTATCCGAAGCCACATCAAGCGCCGACTCCAACACCTCAATCTTCTGGGTCGGGTTCAAGCCGTCCAGCATTGCTGCATTGGTCAGGTCAGGAGATTGCGCAAGCTGCTCGGCAATCTGTCTTACAGCGTTCTGACGAACGGCCGGAGGAGCCTGGCTGATCAACCGAACCAAACTACCCGCGCGGCTGTTCGCCAACGCAACCTGTGGGTTGACTGGAGGCGCAACTGGCGCAGCCTCGACCTCAGCCGAGGTGCTCGTCTGGGCAGTCTGCGATTCAACCGTGCTCTCACTTTGGGCCAAGCTCGTTCCTGCCACGTTCTCGATGACTTGGTCGCCACTTTGCGCGACCGTCGTGGTCGCTGCGTTGGTAGTGACATTCAGCTGACCTGAGCGGGCTGTTATCCCAGAGGTCGTGACCGACTGAGAGGATTCATTTTCAAAGCCGACCCCTGACGTACCGACATTGGCTGCGATCAAATTCGATGAATTCGAAACACTGGCTGTTGTGACGTCGCCGCCGATCGTTGCGTTCACTGAGTCCCCAGAAATTTCAGCGGCAGTCAGCGCGACGTCGCCACCGACCGTTAGGTCGAGCGTATTCGCGATCTGTATCCCAGAAGGTCGATCCACCTGTGCCGAATTCTCTGAAGAAAACCCGACCCCCAAGTCAGCACCGGCAGTGACTGCAGATGATGACGCCTGCGCATTTGCGGCCGGATCAAGGTCAAGGTCTACGGTGACGCTGTTACTCGTGCTCTGTTGAGACGCGACCGTCAAATCGCCTCCAATAGCAATTGCGGCATCGTTAGCATTGATTTCGGCATTATTGAGGGCCACGTCGCCACCCGTGTTCAGGGTGAGGTTTCCGGCATTAATACCGGCCTGCTGGCCAAACGTCGTGCTGTCACCAACGTCCAGACCAAAACCGAGGCTCGCCCCACCACGGGCGCCACCGTCAGACCCAGACGACTGTCCGCCTGCTGAGACTTCGAAATCGACACCGACATTGGACGCCTGTGTCGCGGTGGTTCTGATCGTCAGGTCTTCCTCGACGTCGAGCGCGACCGTATTACCATTGACTTGGGTGTCCTCGAGTAAGACATCACGGGCATTGATATCGACGTTATCACCAAAGATCCCAGAGAGTGCCGCGGGGCCCCGTTGATTCGATTGCTCGAACGAGAAATCAACCGAGCCGGAACCGCCGGACTGCCCCTCACCCTGCTGATTCGCAGAAACCTCAACCGCAACATCAAACCCGAACGAGTCATCGGTATCGGTATTGGCTCGAGCGTCGATTACGTCGGCCGTGATGGTTGTCGTTCCCTCCGATCCTAGCTGCGCCGACCGTAACGTGAGCCGCTCGTCGACGTCGACATTGAGATTATTTCGTGCGATTAACGATGCCTGCTCGCCAGTGGTGCGGCTGCTGGTTTCAGAACCATTGGCCTCAACAGCACCGGCGCCTGAGTCGCCGGTGACTCCAACTTCAACCTCAACAGCGCCACCGTAGCTCAAGGTGTCACGGGTGCTCTGGAGGGTCACGACTTCAAGATTCTCTGCGTCCACTGTGATGTTCTCTGCCTCGACGTTTGCCGACGCGACACGGGCATCACGAGCCTCGATCACAA
>JALRDI010000265.1 GCA_023257035.1 Ilumatobacteraceae bacterium
CGGTACTCGCCGCAACGTCACCGATGACCGACCACAACTCGATAACCCCATCGACGGCTCGTTCCTCTACCGCTCGAGCGCCAAATTGCATGAGGAAATCGACCCCCAACTCAACTTGATTCTCGTCGAGAGACAGCACTACGTGAAGTGCTTTGCGAGCATCAGACTGCCCATCACTCATCAATTCGTCGAAGTTCCCTTCGGAAGCGTTGACCTCGCTCAACATACGACTGGGCTGCGAGACCGATCATCGACGCGTCGGCACGCCCTTCCTTGATTGTTGCGGGAGAGCCGACTGCGAGAGCACCGGACGGAACATCTACGTCGTACAGCACCACCGAGTTTGCAGCCACAATCGCTCCCGGGTGCACAACCGATCGATGCAACACCATGGCACCGTTCCCAACAAGCGATCCATCCATAATCGTGCAACCTTCGAGGTGGACGATGTGGCCAATCACACAATCGTCTCCGACAACTGTGTGATCCATTGGAGTCGTGTGCAACACAGCATTGTCCTGAATGCTTGTTCGTGCACCGATTCTGATCTCACCATCGTCACCGCGCAACACCGCCCCAGGCCAAATCGATGATCCTGGACCAACCGTCACCGAGCCAATTACCACCGCGTCAGGGTGCACGTAGGCCGACTCATCAATCTGGGGAACTTGGTCACCAAGCGCGTAGATAGGCATGTCCGAACCGTACCGAAGTATCGAGGAGAGTTCCGAATTCAATTCTTCTCATCGGATGCAGTGATTCAGAACACGAATGGTGACCTGATCCGATACCGTTTCTGCCTATGTCCCGACGGATTGAAATCGAACTGACGAGTAGCCAAGCAGATGGAAGTTGGACTTGGCGCGCAGCTGGAGCGAAGAACCCGAAAGGCGTCGTTGAAGGTTCTGTACTCCCCAACGATGCAGCCGTAGGGACGGTCCTCAAAGTTGAAGTCGAACAGGGCATCGACGGCATCACTGTTCGTTCTGTAGTCGGCGGTCGTCAGCGCTCAGACTCGGCTGAAGTTCTCGAACTCATCGGCGGCGGCGACTTTGACCCCGTTGTCGAAACTCGAGCAAAACGCGACCGTCGCGAAGGTGGCCGTAAGGGTGGTCGTGATGGCGGGCGTCGCCGTCGAAATGATGTTGGCGGAAAGGAAGGCGAAGATCGTCGTCCACGTCGAGAAAACCAGCGGCGGGGACCTCGCTTCACTCCCCCTCCCGAGCTGCCCCAGCGGCCAAAGCCAAAACGTCTGAAAGCCCAACGACATCACCGCAATGAAGTGCTTGCTGCAATACCTGAGGAACAGCGTCCAATTGCTGAACTCGCCCTGCAAGGAATCTCAGCGGTACGAACTCGCCTGAAGGCTGAGAATGAGAAGGCAACCAAAGAAGGTCGCGCAACAATGCCCGAGGCATCTGTTCTCAAGCTCGCCGAAGAACTTCTGCCCCGCCTTCGAGTCGCGGAATGGTATGACCGCGCTGAGGCAGCCAAGAAGCTTGCCGGACAGATCGATCTCCGAGACTTGCGTTCAGTTGTTGCAGCAAGTGACGACCCGATGGTCGCACGAGACAAGAGCACACGCGCCCTCGCTGACGAACTTCGTGATCTTCTTCGCGTTCGTCAAGAAGAAGAGCTTCAGTTGTGGTTTGGAGATGTCGATGCAGCACTTGCGATCGGTCGAGTGATCCGCGCCCTACGGCTTTCGTCTCAGCCACCAAAAGCTGGTGTTCCGTTCCCGGCCGAGATCTCACAACGCCTCATTGACTCAACCAATGCGACGTTGACACCCGTAGAAACGTCAGAGCGCTGGATCGCTGTGCTCGAAGCAGCGGCGTTCTCGCCAATCCATCTCCTCATCACCCCAATGGGGCTTCCAACAAAGATCAGTGACGATCTTGCAGCAACTGTGAAACGTCTTGCTCCCGCAATTCCTCAGGTTGCTGCGATGTTCGGAATTGAAGTCGAGGAAGGGGCATCGATGCCGAGGCCACTTCGCAACAATCCAGCTAAGGATCGTCGCGAGAAGAAGGCCGCTGCCAGCAACCGAAACAAGACCGAGAAGGCTTCAGCATCGGCGTCAGAATCAAAGAACGAGGCAGACACTTCGAACGAAGCACCGGCAGCAGAGGCCTCAGCAGAGACGGCAGCCGATAGTTCTGAAACTCCGGGCTCTGAAGCCGCGAGCACTAACGATTCTCCACAAACTCTTCAAGATGATGACGTTGTTGAGGCAGCCACAACTGATGACGCAACCGCCGCATCAGAAGACCAGCCAGAGGCCGTTTCTTCAGACGAAACACCTGAAGTGTCAACTGACGACGCCTGACTCGTAAGCCGCATTGGGTGGTCTCTACCATCGAGGCATGTCAGAAATCGTCAAATATGAGGTTCAGGGCCGGGTCGGGATCATAACGCTCAACCGGCCAGATGCTCGCAACGCCATCAACGGCGAGGTTGCAAACGGGGTCGAATCTGCTATCGATCAGCTCGAATCAGATGACGACGTATGGGTTGGAATTCTCACCGCTAACACTGAAGGACAAGAACGGCCAGTTTTCTGTGCTGGAGCCGACCTTAAGGCAATTAACGCCGGCAAAGGCAATGAACTAGGCACCTCTCGGGGAGGTTTCGGCGGATTTGTCTATCGGGAACGCAAGAAGCCTGTCATCGTCGCAGTTGATGGTCTCGCCACGGCGGGTGGGTGCGAACTCGTGCTTGCTGCGGATCTCGTTGTTGCAACAGAACGATCCGCATTCGGTCTTGCAGAGGTAAAGCGCAATCTCATTGCTGGCGCAGGTGGCCTGTTCCGACTTCCACGGGCAATAGGCCAGGCTGCAGCGATGGAAGCGATTCTCACCGGAGAACCCATCCCTGCCCAGCGTGCGTATGACCTTGGTCTCGTTTCTCGACTTGTGCCTGCTGGAGAAGCAATGAATGAGGCCCACAAACTCGCTGAAGCGATTACGGCTTCAGCCCCACTTGCGGTTTGGGCGAGTCGCAAAGTTGTGCTCGCATCTGCATGGGCCGACGACGAGATGCTCAAGAAGATGACCAACGATGAGTTCGCCCATGTGCTTGACTCTGAGGATACGAAAGAGGGCCTCACCGCATTTATTGAGAAGCGGTCCCCTAACTGGAAGGGTCGCTAAGGTCGACCGATACGGTGATCGCCTTAGCGGTGATCGATGCCCTCTCATAGAGATTTTTTGTTTCTCGATCGCCCGGCAGAGCTGTCGCCTCTAATCGGCGGCTCCCTGAACTCGTAGCTATTGCTCTTGCGGCGCCAAGCAGTGCATCACCACAACCGACCTCACGGGCCTCTGGGTGCACAAACACTGACTCGATTACTGCAACATCTCCCTCGGTCATCACCAGATACCCAAGTGGAACGTCATCGATGAGCGCGACAAGAACGACGACACCGGCCGAAAACCACTTTCCTTCACGTGGTTCGACAAGCTCAAGCAAGCGCTTTCCCCCACGCGCTTGCTCAATCCCACGACGCGCCTGATCTTCAAGAACTTCAAGGTCTGCCACGTCCTCTGGCAGAGCACGGCGTACGAGAGGTGATGTCACCCGCTAACGATCGGACAGTCGTCATCACCGACAGGACAGGTCGGAGCGCCGCTTCGGACAAGCAGGAAGCAACTCGGACAAACTTTCTCATCGGATCGCTTCGGCTGCACGCCGTCAACTGCCTCGGCGCTGTTCTCAACGATCACGGGTGCATCGTCGTCATCTTCGTCATCTTCTTCAACGGTGACCATTCGATCTTTAAGAATGGTGTCAAGGTCCGCTTCTACATCGTCTTCATTGACGAGATCATCATCGTCGTCGTCATCATCTTTTGATTGGCGACGAGTTTTGCTACTTGACTCATCGTCGTCATCTTCGTCGTCGTCGTCATCCTCCTCGTCGTCGAAGTCTTCGCTCTCGGGGTCCTCGCCGCCTTCGAAGTCGTCCTCGTCCTCGTCGTCGTCCATCGGGGGCCCGACGAGGTTGGCGGTGCCGAGGTCGTCGTCGTCGTCCTCATCGTCGTCATC
>JALRDI010000252.1 GCA_023257035.1 Ilumatobacteraceae bacterium
ACCGGAAGGAGCACGAACTGGTCGCTCGGGCAGAAATCCAGAGGCGCGAAGTGGCCATGTTCATCCCGTTGAACTTGATCCTGATCTGAAAAAGCGATTGAGAGCGGCTGAAGATGCAGATCGCCGGGCAAAGGAACTTGCGCGATTAGAGCATGACATTTCACGTCGACGCGGATCGCTTGGCCGTGACTTTGACGCCGTGGTCGCTGTGATGTCTCAGATGGGATTTCTCAACGAGAAGAACTGGTTGCTGACCGACGATGGTCGAGTGCTGTCGAGAATTTTCCATGAGTCTGACCTTCTCGTCGTTGAGGCCCTGCGTGCGGGGATTTTTGAAGGTCTCTCACCAGCAGAATTAGCCGGACTTCTTTCCACGATTGTGTATGAGTACCGCGGGCCTGATGATCCACCTCCGCCATGGTTTCCGACACGCGAATTGCAAGAGAGATTTCGGAAACTAGAAACGGTGAGCCTTCAAATCGATGTGATTGAAGGAAAACATGGCCTCGCAGCGCACCGTCCACCAGACGCAGGGTTTTTGGCGCTGGCCCATGGTTGGTGCTCTGGTGTGGAACTCGCCGACCTTGTTGATGATGGTGATCTCGCTGGTGGAGACATCGTTCGGAACCTTCGCCAGGTAATTGACTTGTGTCGTCAACTAGGAGACGTATCTCCCGATCCAAACATTAGGGAAGCTGCGAGAAACGCTGTGGCGATGTGCACTCGGGGTGTGGTGGTCGATGTCGCCGGGGCTGAGTCTGATCGCGGCGACGAACCTGCTGAATCGGAAACCCTCGAGGAGTCGGTCTGATGCCGATCCGTCCCGGAGAGGATTGGGGAGTAGAGGTCACAACACCTCCAGCGAACGCTGTTGTTGCTGCGACTGATCGTGAGATTGCCGACTGTTTGCTGGCCGGCTGTCCGGTGATTGTTCGTGGCGGCTCATTGCATTCTTCGCTCGGATCTCCAACGGGCGAACTAATTTCTCGAGAGTTGTCGGTTGATCTTCTCGAAATTCTTGACCAGTCGTCTGGCGAGCGGCTCGGAGTGGCAGTTTCAAATGTGTTGATTCGCCGAAGGGGGATACTTGGCGTATTGAGGGGTCGGATACTGTTGGCGTCAAATTGTGGAGAATTCAATGGCGTATCAGCTTGCCCTCGGGCACACCCCAATGACGGACACGTTGACGTGCTCGAAGTGGATCACAGCATGTCGATGCGTCAGCGGCGCCAGGCCTTTCGGAAGGCAATGTCAGGGTCGCATTTACCTCACCCTGCGCTGAAAGCGCGGGCAGTTGAATCTATAGATGTTCGAGTTCACGCAAATGAAGAGATCGTCGCTGACGGAGTGGCGATCTCTGCGGTTGGATCGATCTCGATCGCCGTGTGTGCAGACGCAGGAACAATTTTCATCTGAGATCGGCCGATGATCCGCGCAGAGATCGACGCGCCCGCCTAGCATCGCACGAGTGACGTACGTGGCCGAAGAGTTCACCCCAGCTGAGGCTGACATTCTTCGAAGGTATTTCACCAATCTCGACCAACCAGTGTTTGCGCTGGTCAATCTTCCCGAAGTTGTTAAGGGTGCGCTCTTTGCTCGGTACAGCCGTAGCCCAAAGAGCCTTCGCCGTCTCTTTCTCGACGAATTCGTTGGTGATCTCGATATTTCTGGTGACGCCTCAGTCGACGCGACAATGGGTCTCGCCCGCGCAGAAGAGCTGTACGAGAAAGTCTTCGTCGAATACGGAGATGACTCCGTGGCCCAGCTCGGCGGAGTGCATCTCGCGTGTGAGCAGGCGTCGAATCTGCTGACGAAAGTCTTGGAGCGAGGTCGACTCATGTCGTACCTCGAGCAGAGCACCAGATACATCGCCTACGACGCCCGTCTTGGAGGCCGCTATCGGTACTACCGAGACCCGCACCTTCTTGCATCGCGGGTGGGTACTCGTTACATCGGCGAGATGGATCGGATGTTCGAGTCGTACTCGGCTGCACTCGAAGCTGTCACGGAACATGTGCGTCGGGCGGTTCCCCAATCGTCAGGTG
>JALRDI010000353.1 GCA_023257035.1 Ilumatobacteraceae bacterium
GCGACCTGCGGGGCGCTAGCCGAATGGCAAGTGGGTGCCGCGCAGGGCGCAACAGATGTTGCGTTCGTGTCACTCGGAACCGGAATTGGTGGCGGGCTCATCTCGAATGGTTCGATTCAGCGCGGACGCCATGGGTACGCCGCGGAGTTTGGCCACATGGTTGTTGCGTCCGATGGTCCGACATGTCCGTGTGGGCAGAGAGGCTGTTGGGAACGATACGCCTCCGGCAGCGGGCTCACCCGACTAGCGCAACAGCGCGCAGGTGAAGGCCGACTTCGTCGCTTGGTTGAGCAAGCTGGTGGCAGTCCCTGGATGGTGCGAAGCGAGGATGTTCTCAACATGGAACAGGGGGCTGACGAGGACACCGATGCCCTGATGGACGAGTTCACTCGATGGGTGGCGCTAGGACTGGTCAATCTTTCCCATGCCGTCGACCCTGAGGTGTTCGTGATTGGCGGGGGAGTGGGGAGCGCGCTCGGTTCTCGACTCGAATTAGTCCGACACTTCTTCGCTGACCTCATCTATCAATCGCAACAACGAGAGCTTCCGCGAATTCTTCAAGCCAAACTGGGGGAATACGCAGGAGCCGTAGGCGCAGCTTTGCTGACCGACTGGCGGGGAGACTTCGCGAGCCGCGCAGAGCGGGGGTAACGTCAAGTCGTTATGGAATTTCGCCGCATCACGAATCTCCCGCCGTACGTCTTCACGATCATCAATGGACTAAAAATCGAGGCGCGTCAAGGTGGTGCTGATGTCATTGACCTCGGCTTTGGCAACCCTGATCTGCCTTCGCCAGACATTGCGGTCGAGAAACTCGCTGAAGCCGCAAAGAATCCTCGTAACCACCGTTATTCCCTCAGCCGCGGATTGCCCCGGTTACGTGAGGAAGTCGCGAAGTACTACGACAAGACATGGGGAGTTCAACTCGACCCAGAGCTCGAAATCACCAACACAATTGGTTCGAAAGAAGGTTTCTCCCACTTGATGTGGGTGCTGCTCGAACGTGGTGATGCGGCGATCGTGCCGACGCCGAGTTACCCAATTCACATGTACGGTCCACTGTTTGCAGGTGCAGACCTCCGTCAGCTTCCAATGCGGGGTCTATCGCACCCCGATGAACGAGCAAATTTTTCCGAGGAGTTCTTCGACAACCTGCATCGTGCATACGACATCGGATGGCCAAAGCCACGTGTGCTCGTGATCTCGTTTCCGCATAATCCGACTGGCGCCTGCGTCGATCTCGACTTCATGCAACGTGTTGTCGACTTCTGCCGCGAGCGCGAGATGATCGTCGTTCACGACTTCGCGTATGCCGATATTGGTTTCGATGGTGTTCGTCCACCAAGCATTCTTCAAGCTGAAGGAGCGAAGGAAGTTGCTGTCGAGCAGTACTCAATGACGAAGAGCTTTTCGATGGCGGGGTGGCGCAGTGCCTTCATGGTTGGAAGCTCAGAGGTTGTCCAGGCTCTCGTCAAGTTAAAGAGCTATCTCGATTACGGCATGTTCCAACCAGTCCAGATTGCTGCAACCGTTGCCTTCCGGGAAGCGTCTGACTACCCGAAAGAAATTTGCTCAATCTATGAATCGCGTTGCGATGCCTTGATTGATGGGCTGTCGAAACTTGGATGGGAAGTACCCAAACCAGGCGGGACGATGTTTGTATGGGCTCCAATTCCTGAGGCCTACGGCGAGATGAATTCGGTGGAGTTCTGTTCGATGCTCGTCAAGGAATGTGACGTTGCGCTGTCACCTGGAGTCGGGTTTGGTCCCGGTGGCGAAGGTTACGTGAGATTTGCGCTCATCGAGAACGAGCAACGAATCTCACAAGCGATGCGAAACCTCCGTCGCGGCCTCACGAAACTCGGCTGAAGCCCGCGCGAGATCTACTCTGCCCAGTCGAGCGATCGCTTAACTGCTCTACGCCACTGTTGATACGCGAGATCTGTCATCGTTCGGTCTGGTTCCGGCGAGAATTCGGCCTCAAGCTGCCAATCGTTGGACAGTTCCTCGAGCGAACCCCACACGCCCTCGGCAAGTCCGGCCAGTCGAGCAGCTCCCAGCGCTGTCGTTTCGTGGTCGACAGGTCGTCGAACGGTTGAACCCAATTGATCGGCCTGGAACTGGAGTAGGAAGTCCATCACTGAGGCGCCACCATCAACTCTGAGGTCGTTGAACTCGACACCCGATGCTGCAGTCATGGCATCGATTACGTCTCTGGTCTGGAATGCCATCGACTCAATCGTCGCCCGTGCAATATGTGCCGCAGTCGAGCCACGCGTGAGCCCACAAATTGTCCCGCGCGCATGCGGGTCCCACCAGGGCGAACCAAGTCCGGTGAATGCAGGAACGATGACAACACCACCGTTGTCATCAACAGTTGCTGCGAGCGGCCCAATCTCAGGTGCCGAAGAAATGATGCCGAGGCCATCACGGAGCCATTGAATCGCAGCACCAGTGACAAATATCGAGCCCTCAAGCGCGTAGGTCGGCGCACCGTCGCCGAGATCCCATGCAATGGTGGTGAGCATTCCTTCGGTGACTGGTGGGCAGTCACCGCCGACGTTGAGTAGAACGAAACTTCCTGTGCCGTACGTGTTCTTTGCCATTCCTGGTTCAAAACATGCCTGGCCGAACAGCGCGGCTTGCTGGTCACCGGCGACTCCGCTGATTGGGATCCCTTCCGCAACTCCAGACTCGGCAACTGTAACCCCGAAACGGCCAGAGGATGGACGCACTGCTGGAAGTGCATCAATTGGAACTCCGATCGCGTCGCATAGGTCGCTATCCCAGCGATGCTCGCGGATGTTGTACAGCATCGTTCGACTCGCATTTGTTGGATCGGTTGCATGGACCGTCCCGTTTGTGAGCTTCCAGATAATCCAGCTATCAACCGTGCCGAGAGCAAGATCGTGATTGACCGGGATTGACCTGTCACGAAGCATCCGTGCAAATTTTGTTCCGCTGAAATACGGGTCGAGAACAAGCCCGGTTCGCTCTCGCACCATCGGGAGCAGGCCATCTCGCTCAAGTTGTGCGCATTCTTGCGCAGTTCGGCGATCCTGCCAGACGATTGCTCTGCCGTGGGGCTTTCCGGTCGATCGTGACCACGCAACAACTGTTTCGCGCTGGTTTGTAATACCTATCGCTGCAACATTGTCACGCCCGACTCGACTCACCACGGCATTGACAGTTGAAACAACAGCTGCCCAGATCTCCTCTGCATCGTGTTCGACGAGGCCGGGCTCAGGAAAGTACTGGGTGAACTCTTGATACTCGGACTCTGGAGTGCGCCCGTCAGAATGAACCGATCGGGCCCTGACGCCAGTCGTCCCGGCATCGATCGCAATGACGCATGTAGCACCAGTCATATGAGGAGAATAATCGGCGAGAGATATGCGCTGCTGCGTCAGCGCCGGCGAGGTGTGCCGCCACTGGTTCGTTTAGTAGGAGCAGGCCGAGGCCGAGTCGGTGGTTCTTCGGGTCGAGCTCTAGGAGCAGCCCGTCGTAAACGATCACGGCTGTATCCAAACTTTGCGAGCACAGCTCCGAATGCAAGGTACGCCGGTCCGCTGACAAGAAGCCCCGTGAACGCGCCAACTCGGCTTGAGGGCTGAACCGCAATGAAGACGATTGCCACCATGATGGCGACATAAATGAGCCATTCGCGAATGAGTCGCTGCCACGGTACCGGACGACTGCTGTCCCAAGCCATGAGTTCGTTCTATCAGCCGACAGGCATATCCTTCCAAAAGTGCGTGTAGGTGTGCTTACCGGTGGCGGCGACTGCCCGGGACTGAACGCTGTGATTCGCGCCATCGTTCGCAAAGGTGAACGCGTATTCGGTGACGAGATCATTGGGTTCGTTGACGCTTGGGAAGGGGTCATGGAGCGTCGAACGCTTCCGCTGACCGTCGAGACCATGAGAGGAACGTTGCCCCGAGGTGGCACAGTTCTTGGCACCAAGCGCGGAAGCCCACTGGATACGCCTGATGGTGTTGATCGGGTGAGGGAAACGATCTCAGATATGGGTATCGACGGCTTGATCGTGATCGGTGGAAACGGGTCACTCACTGTCGGCGAGATCTTGTTCCGAGAACATGGAATTCCGATTCTTGGTGTTCCGAAGACCATTGACAATGACATCGAGGGCACCGACCTGACATTTGGATTCAATACAGCGGTGCAAATAGCGACCGATGCAATCGACAGGCTTCATACGACTGCTGAATCTCACGACCGCGTAATGGTCGTCGAAGTCATGGGAAGGCATAGCGGATGGATCGCAACTCATGCGGGGCTTGCTGGGGGAGCAGCCGTTGTGCTTATTCCGGAGCGACCGTTCGACATTGCCGAGGTGTGTGAACGGCTCACTCGTCGGCACGCCCGTGGAAGATTTGCATCGATCGTGGTGGTCGCAGAAGGCGCAACACCGGCTGAAGGTACGCTCGCCGTGCCCGATCAAACGCATGACGAGTATGGACACGTCCGGCTCGGCGGAATTGGAAGCATCGTTGCCGCCGAAATTGGTGTCCGTACCGGATTTGAAACTCGACCTGTACTACTCGGGCATGTGCAACGTGGCGGTACTCCAACAGCATTCGACCGTGTCTTGTCGACACGATTCGGCGTTGCTGCTCTTGATGCTGCACGACGTGCCGAATGGGGTTCGATGGTGGCGTTGAGAAATAACGTCATTAAGGCGGTTCCTCTGAGTGACGCCGCGGGTCAAACTCGAACAGTTGACCTTGATCTGGTCACTGACGTGGCCGAAATTTTCTTTGCCTGAGCGAGGCTGCTATGCGCCCGGTGGCAGCGACGGGAAATTCGGCTGAGAGCTCTCGTACAGGCCAGAGAAATCGAAAATCCTCAACAAGCCAGCGCTTGTATCTCCTTGAGCTGTCGGCCAAGGAAATCGTTCACCCTCGACGGTCAGCTGCGCAGCTTCAACACCAGAAAGTTCAACTGTCGTCAATACAAGTTGAGCCACACCTTTAAGGAGGGCTTGCCCGCTGAGCTCCGTAATCTCGCTGGAAAGGTCGATATAGGCAACAGATCCGACGCTCCTTGTAGACAGAATTTCAAGATCAGGTGGGAGTGAGCTGCTGATCTGGGCAACCGACTCATCTTCAGTTGGTCCCGCAACAAGCAACTGCAAAAGGTCTGTTTGACTCTCGCTTTCCCGTCGAACCGACCTTAGAAGCCGATCATCGCCAGCGGCGACCAGGTAGATCAAGCTTGTCCCGGTGGTCTCAAACGAGGTTGTCTCATTCTCAAGTGGCAGTAGGCGCTCTGACACCGGGATATCCCGAGGGGAAGCGTCTATTGCGATACCGCATGATGCGACAAGCGGCAATAGCAGGCAGGCCATTAGCTGTTTCAAGCTGGCATTCATTCGTCGTCGATCTCCTCGGCAGGGAGTTCAATAACGAATCGAGCACCTTGTTGCCCATCACGTCTGTCTTCAACCCACACACGACCATTGTGAAGCCGAACGTGCTCTGCGACGAGCGCCAAGCCAAGCCCAGACCCGTCATTCGCCGATCGACGCCCAGCCGCTGCGCCGCGCGCGAAACGTTCGAACACAAGATGTCGTTCATCTGATGGCACGCCTGGACCGCGGTCTTCGACAACGATGTGAAGCAGTTGCTCACTGCGTCCTGCATGAGTTGGGATTTCAAGCGAGATCTTTGCTTCGCCGTCACCATGAATTCGAGCGTTGTCGATGAGGTTGGCCACAACACGGGCAAGTCGCCGGCGATCACCTTGGATGATGAGGTTTGCAGCACGTGCCTCGCTCTCGAGCAATGTGTCAGGAGCACTACTTACTGAAATTGCCTGTTCGACAAACTGCAATGCTCGGAGGTCATCAAGGTTGAGGCGAACTGCACCCGCGTCGAAGCGAGAAATCTCAAGAAGA
Organism: Ilumatobacteraceae bacterium; assembly: GCA_023257035.1. Lineage (GTDB taxonomy): Bacteria > Actinomycetota > Acidimicrobiia > Acidimicrobiales > Ilumatobacteraceae > Casp-actino5. The sequence goes on from JALRDI010000353.1 coordinate 5,918, forward strand.
TCCTCAACGAGAGTGCGGAACCTCGTGATATCGCTCCGTAGAAGGTCAACGGCTGCCTGTGCCCGTTCGGGCATCTCAGAGCGACGACTCTCCATGACTTCGATCGAAGCTTCCAACGTCATCAGGGGCGAGCGCAATTCATGGCTGACGTCAGAGGCGAACCTTGCGTCGCGCTCGAGCCTCTGTTCGAGTGCGGCTGCCATATCGTTGAACGACTCTGCCAGCACGCCGAGGTCAGGGTCATTTTCGGGGTTGAGCCGAGTGTCGAGTCGACCGCCCGCAATCGATTTAGCAGCTTGGGCTGCGTCGACCACCGGGCGAACTGCTCGGCGTGATGCGAACACTCCCGCAATGACGCTCAGAACGAGGGTCAGGCCCCCAGCTATGTAGAGGGAGAGGCGCACGCTTGACAGTGCGGAGTTGACTTCTTCAAGGCTAAAAAACTCGAAGAATGCCCCATCGTTTGCAATTGGCCATCCCACGACGATGTGTGGGTCACCTCCAATATTGGTCACCATGCGAGCTGGTACGGCGTCTTCGATGACTCGGTCGACCAGTGACTGCGGAAGTGATGGTGGTTCGTAGTCGGTACCGCTCATGTGCCACGCATTCGTGTACCAAACGATTGCGGAGTCCACACCGAATGAGGCAAGCGCGTCTAACGCGGGTTGTGCGGTTGCCGCCGGACCGCGCAGTGCAGTTTGCACGATTTGAGCATTTCGCTTGGCAGTATCAATACTCGATTGGTCTCGTTGCTGAACAACATTTGAACTCGCCAGTCCATATGTCGTAAGGGCGAGCAGCACCGCCATGAAGATTGCGCCGGCTGCGAATGTTGCGAGAATTCGACGGCGCAGACTCCAGCGGTTACGTCGTCGTTGAGGTTGTTCGTGCGCCGTCTCTTCGGCTGTCGGAATGTCAGCCAGGCTCACGTTTGTAAGCGATATCCGAGTCCACGCACAGTGACAACATGTCGTGGGTTCGCCGGGTCAGCTTCAACTTTGGTTCGAAGTCGCCGAATGTGAACGTCCACGAGTCGTCCGTCGCCGAAGTAGTCATATCCCCAGACTTTGTCAAGGAGCGCCTCACGGCTGAAGACCTTGCCCGGGTTATCAGCTAGTTCACACAGCAGCCTAAATTCGGTTTTGGTGAGGTGAATTTCTTCACCGCCACGGGTGACCTTTCCTTCATCAGGGATGATTTCTAGGTCGCCGAGCGTGATTCGGGCATGAGGTGTCGAAGATGGCCGAGTCCGACGTAACAGTGCCCGAATTCGAGCCGAGAGTTCTTTGGGAGCAAATGGTTTTGTGAGGTAGTCATCGGCACCAGCCTCAAGACCGGCAACGATGTCGTGGGTATCGTTCCTGGCGGTCACCATGACTACAGGAACGTCGCTTGTCCGACGAATTGTTCTACAAAGTTCGAATCCATCGATGCCTGGCAACATGATGTCGATCAAAACGACATCAGAAGGGTGGCGCTGGAAGATTTCGATCGCGACCTCTCCACTTTCGGCCTCATCGACCGTCCACCCCTCATCTTCGAGGGCAAGTTTGACGGCCTGGCGAATGCGTTCGTCGTCTTCCACGCTCAGAATGCGAGTTCCCACATCTGTATTGTGCCGTAATTCAGCCGTAACGCGCGCACATGGAGAACATGCGGCTATTACGGAAGGCTGACAACAGACCGTAACAATTCGAAAATTGCTGGCGTTGAGGCAACGATCGTGAGGTTGGCCGTCGCAGTATTAGGTGCAAATTCGACCCTCGCACCTGCCTCGCGTGCGATGAGCACCCCAGCGGCGATATCCCAAATTGAGAGATGCTGCTCGTAGTACGCGTCAACAGTTCCTGCGGCAACACAGCACAGGTCGTAGGCCGCAGAACCCGATCGACGGATGTCGCGAACCTTCGGGAGCAGGCGGGCGACGGTCACGCCCTGTTCGGCTCGGTGATCTGCGTCGTATGAGAATCCCGTAGCGACGAGTGATGTCTCAAGCGAAGATCTGTTGGTGGTGCGAATTGAGGTGCCGTTTCGAGTTGCACCTCGGCCAATTGCTGCGGAATAGGTTTCGTTTGTCGTAGGAATGTGAATTGCTCCAGCAAGGATTTCGCTTCCCCTTGTTACGGCGACTGAACACCCCCAAGCCGGAAGTCCGAATACAAAGTTTGTGGTGCCGTCGATTGGATCGACAATCCATGTCAGGCCGCTCGAATGGGGAACATCGTCACCCTCTTCCCCAATAACTCCATCCCCAGGGCGTTCATTCGCGAGACGGTCGCGGATGTAGTCCTCCGCTGCTCTGTCGAATTCTGTGACGAGATCGCTAACCGATGATTTTGTTTCAGTCTCGAGGTTGGTCTGTTCGGCGCGGCGTAGTGCAGTTTGCGAAGCCGCGTTCACCGCAAGATCAGTGCAAAGACGAAGGAGTGCATCAAGATTCTCGGGGTCGGTGTGAGCACCCGGTTCAGTTGGGTGCATGACCGGCTCGCTCGCGATCGCGAATCTCATTCCATTCGCCCATTGCGCGCAATGCGAGGACCGACATGATGGCGCTTCCAACAGCACCTGCAATCGCGCCGATTAGAAGGTAGACACCTGATCGCGTCGAGCAATCGTCGGCACAGTTGTAACTCCCTAAGGCGTAACCGAGAGTGCCGCCAAGGGTGCCGACGATCACGATCATTGCGAAGGCGATCGCTCGTGCCGTTTGCGGCGGAAGGGCAGAAAGTTGCCGAGAGCGAGTGGCCTGAGGGTCTGATTGAGGCACGAGGAACACCGTACCGCTCGCATCGCTCCGGTGTGTAGCGGATCGATGCGATACTTACTTCAGCCGCTATGCCTCGCCAACCAGGTTCTGAGAAACAGATGCGTTCGATTCTTCACATCGATATGAACGCGTTTTTTGTTTCGGTCGAACTTCTTGACCGCCCTGACCTGGTCGGTCTGCCGGTTGTTGTCGGGGCGAGTTCTGATCGTGGAGTAGTTGCTGCTGCGTCGTATGAGGCGCGCCAATATGGGGTTCGGTCAGCGATGTCAGGAGCAGAAGCAAAACGCCGGTGTCCTGAACTCATTGCGCTGTCTCCGAATCACCGCAAGTACGGAGAGATGAGTGCTCGGGTGCGGAACATTTTCGAACGGCACACTGACCTAGTTGAGCCATTGGCGCTCGATGAGGCATTCCTCGATGTGACAGAGCCAGCTCGCGACCTTCACTGTGCCGCGGAGTTGGCGAGAATGATACGTCAGCAGATCTTCGACGAGCTTGGCCTTGGGAGCTCGGTCGGTGTGGCGACAAATAAGTTCATTGCGAAATTGGCCTCCGTTGACGCAAAACCTATTCCGACGACCTCTGGAGTGCAGCCTGGTCCAGGTGTCGTTGTGGTTGACGCAGGAAGCGAGTTTGAGTACGTCCAACGACTTGAGGTTGGTCGGCTTTGGGGAGTGGGGCCAAAGTCTCGGGAGAAATTACGCAGGGTCGGTATCCGTACTGTCCCCGATGTGACATCGATGCCGCGCGAAGTGCTTCGATCCCAATTAGGTGATGCGTTGACAGGTCAACTCATCGAGTTGGCGAACGGCCGCGACGACCGACCAGTGGTCCCAGATCGAGAGGCGAAATCGATTGGGCATGAGGAGACGTTTGGATCTGACATCACCGATACAGAGTCACTACATCGTGAGCTCATCCGAATGATTGACATCGTGGCTGGTCGCGTTCGATCTGGAATTGGTGGTGCAAGAACCTGGTCAATCAAAATCCGGCTCCATGACTTCTCCACAATCTCACGGTCGCGAACATGGGATACGCCGATGTCATCGGTGTCCGAAGTCGCAGATGCTCTCGATGATCTGCTTATCGAGGCGGTTGCTGCTCGTCCCGTCAGGTTGCTCGGGGTGAGTGCTTCGAGTTTCGGGTCTCCAGTTGAACAATTGGACCTTTTTTCAAGTGCCGGAGCCGAGCGAGGGCTGCGAGACACTGCGGTCGATGCGGTGCGGGAGCGTTTCGGAGGTGACGCAATACGTCTTGCAGGCACCCTTGAATCGAGATCTGACGAGATTCCGCCGCGTAGGCGTTGAGTCCGGGCTCGTTGCGTGCGAAACTATGCAGGACGACATCGTTCACTAACGACAGGAATTTTCGATGCCACTTTCTGAAGACGAGCAGCGCATATTGCGCCAGATCGAGCAAGAGCTCGAGCAGGATCCGTCATTTTCAGAACGCGGCGTCGCGCTGTCGAGACGGCGGCTCGTTATCTCGCTTCTTGGCGCATCTGTTGGAATCGTTGCCACAGTGTTGTCGCTCGCAGTGAGTTACTTGCTTGCGTTCGTTCTCTTTGTAGGTGTTGTTGTGCTTGGAGTGATTGCCGCGAACGAGATTGCTGTTATCAGCCGCGAGCAATTGAGCGGGGCCTCAATGTCGTCATGGGCGGCTGCGGCTCGAGCACGTCGGCAAGGTTGATTAGATATGGCCGATGAGGCTCTTTCAACTGATTCGATCGATGTGCGCCTGGTGGTCGACCTTGGTGAGCGTCATCTCGCCGTTGGGATCATCGATGGCGAAGGCAATGTTGGGGTGCGCGACAGAGTCGTGACGCCCACGAAGGATCGACTTTCAGCGCTTACCCGCCTCATTCATCGGGTGCTTGCGGCGACTCCGGCAGATCAACGCCCGGTGTTGTCCGCTGCCACAGGTCCCGGACCAGTTGACGAAGATCTTGGGGGTTTTTCTCCGATTGGCCCGAATGAGTGGAATGGCTTGCGCATTAGAGACGCGATTTCAGAAATTGTTGGATGCCCAACAATCCTCGAGACCACGGGTCGGGCTTACGCACTGGCAGCCTCAGGCGGAAATTCAGTGATCGGCGTGCATCTCGGTGATGACGTCGACGGGGGAGTTGTTGTCGGTGGGAGACTGCTCTCTGGTGAGCGAGGTTCAGTTGGGGCGTTTGGGCACATAGGGGTAGAAGTTGATGGCCGGCCATGCATATGCGGCAAGTCAGGGTGTCTCGAGACGTATGCGAGTGTTCGTGGAATCGAAGAGTCAACTGGTCGAGGGTTGGTTTCAACTCCAGCATCGCTCATCACCCAGTCCGGGATGATGGTTGCCCGAGCATGTGCCTCTCTTGCGGCGATGATGGACATTAATCAGATTCGAATCGGCGGGGTAGTGGTTGAGGCCTTTCGCGAGGCGTTTATCGATTCGATTCATCACGAACTTGTCGAACGGTCGCGACTGACGCACCTTCAAAACCTCGATGTTGCCGTCGCCCAATTCCATGTGCTCGCTGGAGCTTCGGCGGTCGCGTTAGCGGCAGCGCCAATGTCCACAGCTGCGATCTAGACGCGTATATCGCTCCGCTACAGCAGCGAGGGTTGCGATGGCTACGATTCTCCTCATGCTTCCTGTGTATGACGTAGACGCCGATGCCTATCGCGCAAAGGTGAAGTCCTTTCTTGCCGACAAGTTGCCAAGTGGCTTCCGAGGAATCGGAACTCTTGAGGGTGATGAAGTTACTGAATTCGTCACTGACTGGCGAAAGACATTGTATGAATCGGGATATCTGGCACCAGGCTGGCCTCAGAAATACGGTGGAGCCGGACTCTCTGCCCTTGAGCAGGTGATTCTTGCAGAGGAGTTCGCCCTCGCTGGAGTGCCAACTGGCGGCCCGAACGACACATTCGGCATTCAAATGCTTGGCAACACGTTGCTGATAATGGGCAGCGAAGAGCAGCGCGAGTATTACCTGCCTCGTGTGCTGTCAGGCGAAGACACATGGTGCCAGGGCTACTCGGAGCCAAACGCAGGATCTGACCTTGGAAATGTTGGGCTCAAGGCCCATCTAGACGGTGACCAGTGGGTGCTGAACGGCCAAAAAATCTGGACGTCGGCAGGGCATCTCGCCGATCACATTTTCACACTTGCTCGAACCGACCCGGATGCTCCAAAGCACAAGGGCATTTCGTTCCTTCTCGTCGATATGCGCCAACCTGGAGTTGAGGTTCGCCCGATCAAGATGCTCAATGGTGACTCGGAATTCAATGAGGTGTTCTATACCGACGCGGTGTGCCCGAAGGACAACGTCGTTGGCGGCGTGAACAATGGTTGGGCTGTTGCTATGACGCTTCTCGGTTTCGAGCGAGGCGAATCAGCGGCAACGATGCCAATTCGTTTCCAAGCAGAAATCGACCGCTTGTTGATGCTTGCAGCTGAGCGAGGATTGACAAAAGACCCGGTGATCCGACAGGACTTGATGAAGGCCTACGGCAAGGTTCAGATCATGCGATACAACGGCATGCGGGTATTGACGCAATTCTTGAAGGGTCACCACCCTGGTCCAGATGCGGCAATCTCGAAGTTGTATTGGAGTGAGTATCACCTCACTGTGACTGAATTGTCGACGAAGATCCTTGGGGCCGAGGCAATGGTTCCGGTTGGTCGGCGTCCTTCTTCCTCATTCCAAACCGATGACACCGGCGCTCCGAACTCTTCGGCCTCGTGGGTTGGAACCTTCCTGTCCGCCCGTGCCGGGACGATTTACGCCGGATCATCACAGGTGCAGCGAAACATCATCGGTGAGATGGTTCTCGGACTGCCAAAGGAGCCCCGTCCGGCGTGAGCGGATCGTTAGCGAGGACCCGGTTCGTTCTCGCTGTTGTACTCGCTATTGGTCGCCGTCCGAAGCTTTGGACGACTGCCATGCGGCAGGCGCAATTGCTTGCTCCCAAGGGATGGACTCGACGATTTCCGTTCCTCCCGTTGCCTGCACCGGATTACCTTGCGTTCAGGACGGTGACCCAGTACGGCACAAGTAATCACCCGCCAACATCGAGAGATGTGCTGGAATATCTTGCGTGGTGTGGTCAGATGCGCCGGCTAGCCGGCCAGTGATTCGGCAGGACGTGCAGGCGTAGCCGATGCGGAACGTGCTCGTGCTGAATGCAAGTTTCGAGCCGTTGAGTGTTGTGTCTGCGCGGAGAGCGACGTGTTTGGTGCTGGCTGAGAAAGCCGAAATCGTTGAGGCTGGTGACGAGTTGTTGAGATCTCCGTCTATCGTAATGAACATCCCGCTCGTCGTTAGATTGCGCTACATGGTGAAGGCTCCTCGTCAACGCCGGGCAGTGCTCTCGAGACGAGCAGTATTCGCTCGTGATGATTATGAGTGCCAGTACTGCGGAGGTCATGCTGACTCGATCGACCACGTCTTTCCGCGTTCTCGGGGTGGTATGCACAGTTGGGAAAATCTTGTAGCGGCATGCAAGCCGTGCAATCTTGCAAAGCGTGATCGAACGCCGGAAGAGGCCGGGATGGTGCTGAGGCGGCCATCGGTTGCGCCGAAGTCCCCAGCGTGGGTGGTAATCGGTGTTTCTCGAATGCCATCGGCCTGGCGCGCATATCTTCCGGTCGCAAGTTGAAGACCGAGTCAGGCGTCCGAAACGCGTCGGCAAGCGAATTGCATGCGGTGACACCGATCTGGCGCGAAGGGGTTCGCGTGATGCGGTGTATTCCAACTGCCACCACTCTTGTTCTCGGCTCTCGACAGGCAGAGGAAATTGTTGATCGACATGCTGCGGGGAGAACGGGGCTCGAGATCGTTCGACGGCGCTCAGGTGGCGGTGCCGTCCTCGTTGATGCGAATCATTCTGTATGGATTGATATAGAAGTTGGCATTGAGGACGTTCGCTATTGCGCTGAACCGATGGCAATGATGGCCAAAGTGGGGCAGTGGTGGATGGAGGCTCTCAGATCTCTCAACTGTTGCCCACCTGATCTCTGGCAGTTCGAGGGTGCGATGGAGTGTGACGCCGGGGGCGATGTCATCTGTTTCGCTGGTCGGGCTCATGGAGAACTCATGGTGGGTGAGTCGAAACTCGTCGGACTGAGTCAGCGTCGTACACGTGATGGAGCGCGAGTCCAGGGGCAGCTGCACTTCGCAGATCCAACCGATGTCATGTTGAAAGTTCTCGCCGAGTCATCACCGCTCACGCGGCGGCCGGCACTGATATCTGGACCATGCCGAGAGATCATCGATGCGGGTCTCCTCGCTGCCTTGACTGCTGCGATCGTCTGACTCTTTCCCGACAATCAACTTCACGGATCACATGATTTCGGCAATTTGGATGTTGTCGATCTGACTCGCTGGATCAACATCACGGATCATCTCGACCGAAGGAATTTGTTGATGACGCGGAATCAGCCTCGAACCTCATTGGTCTGCCAGCGCACAGTATTGGGAGTAATTGGTGGAAAATGGTTGATATTGGTGTTAATAGGTGAAATACTTATTGGGCTCACGAGAAACCGCAACTCATGAGCCGAGGCGGAGCGGATCGAAAGGGAGGGAACGATGTTCGTCGGCGTGTACGACCGAAGCATCGACGACAATGGTCGTCTTGGCCTTCCTGCCCCATTCCGCACCGAACTCGGTGACCGTTGTTACGCAACTCTTGATCCACAGGGTTGCATCACCCTCCGGACGGTCGCCGTATTCGAAACTGAGGCGAACGACGTCATCGAGGCCGTAAAGTCCGGCACTGCGACTCCAACACAGCGCCGATCTGTCGCAACGCGAACGGTCTCGGTGTCGGTCGATAAGCAAGGGCGACTCACACTAGACGACAAGGCTCGAGAGTTCGCTGGCTTAACCGATGGAGATCAGGTGATGATCGTCGGAAACCTCAATTCCATCGAGGTGTGGCGGCCATCTCGTTACGAGACCATCGCAGCGGAAGACTTGCACGAGGCGAACCCGCGGGTGTGGCAGGACTGATGTCAGTGGCTGACGCACAGCGCGCTTCTTTTTCTCACGACCCCGTGATGCGAGACGAGATCGTTGACGTCTTCGCCGACGTCCCGTCCGGAACAATTCTTGATGCCACTCTTGGCGGAGGAGGCCATTCTGAGGCGCTCCTTGAATCCCGAGAAGATATCGATGTCATCGGACTTGATCGCGACCCTGATGCGATTGCAGCTGCAACCGCTCGACTTGAGCGGTTTGGGTCCCGATTTCGCACGACCATGCGGCGGTATGACGACATCGACGGTGGTCTTGCCGAACACGGGGTTGAGCGTCTGAGTGGAGCTCTTTTCGACCTCGGAGTGTCCTCCTATCAACTCGACGAAGGAAGTCGAGGATTTAGTTATCGCCACGACGGCCCTCTCGATATGCGGATGGGTCCGGATACCACGTGGACCGCAGACGATGTGGTCAACGGCTACGACGTCAAGAAATTGGCCGACGTCATACGCCGCTACGGCGAAGAACGGTTCGCATCACGTATTGCGCAAGCCATCGTTGCCGCCCGGCCGATTGAGACGACAAACCAGCTTGCAGAAGTAGTTGTTGCCGCGATCCCAGCGCCAGCCCGACGAACTGGCGGACACCCTGCGAAGAGAACCTTTCAGGCCATTCGAATCGAAGTGAACGGGGAACTCGATGCCTTGCCGGTTGCGATTGATGCGGCAATCGACCGGGTCGTGCCTGGTGGGCGAGTGGCGGTGCTGTCGTACCACTCAGGTGAAGATCGAATCGTCAAGCAGCGAATGCTGAACGCGTCAAATCGCTGCGAATGTCCACCGGAGTTGCCGTGTGTCTGTGGCGCAGTACAGACCGTACGCATCGTTCGAAAGATTGCGAAGAAGCCGTCAACATCTGAGATGGAGCGCAACCGCCGTTCGACTTCTGCACGACTGCGAGTTGTTGAGCGAATCGAAGAGGAATCCTGATGGCCATTGCATTGCGCAAACCAGCGAGCGGGTCGCCAGCTTCCCGACGTCCAACACTTCAAGTCGTCGAGGCTCGTCGTCGCACAACCCGAGTTGTCGTGTTCACCGCAACTTTGGTCGCAATTGGTCTCGGCACCCTCGCCGTCATTCACACCCAGATTGCGTCACGCCAAGCTGTCATCGATCAACTTGACCGAAGTATCGCTGAGGAGAACGATCGCTTCGACACTCTTCGCGCTGTCCGAGCTGAACTCCGTGCTCCCGTGCGCCTCGACCAACGGGCTCGTGAACTCGGTATGGCGCCAGCACTCGACAGCAGCTTCTTGTCGGTCGACCCTCTAGTACTGGCAATGGCGATGGCATCGACGAGCACCGATAACGACGTTGCTGATGTCCCGGACTATCTCGGCCCGCTAGACCAATTCCGCATGGTCAAGATCATGAATGGGATGGACTGATGAGTCGTCGAGAAGTCCCGCAACGATCGGCGCGACGATCAGTTCCTTCAGTTCAAAAGAGAACTCGGTCTGCACCGGCAAAGGGGCGCTCTGCATCTTCTCAGCAGCGTTCCCGATCAGGATCGACCTCGTCAAAGCCATCTCCTCGCTCTCAGTCAGTGTCCCCGCAACGCAAACTTCGGGTGATCTCTGCAAAGCCGACGGCAGGACGGTTCAAGATCGGAAACCAGCGCCGCCGAATCCAAATCGTTGTGGCATTTGTGCTGGTGATGCTCATCGTTGTGACGACAAAGGTCATCGGACTTCAGACCGCTGGTGGTGACGCAATGCGTGCCGAGGCTGCGAATCAGTGGACCCGCACGACAACAGTGGTTGCAGATCGTGGAACCATCTTCGACCGGAACGGTGAGGAACTTGCAGTCTCAATTCCGGCTGCAACGATCAGCATTAACCCGAAGTTGATCGATAATGAAGAAGCGACTCTCAACATGCTCGCAACGATGTTGAGCCTTGATGTCGAGGAGCAGCAGAGGCTCTACGACGAAATGATTCTGAAGGACAAAGGATTTGTCTACGTTCGCCGGCAGATTGACGCCGATCTCGGAGAGCAGATTGCTGCCCTGAAGCTGTCAGGTGTCAACGTTGACTCAGAGCCCACTCGTCTGCTTCCCGGTGGTGATACCGGTCGATCGGTGATTGGTCGCACTGACATCGATGGTGTTGGAACTGCAGGTCTCGAACTGCAATATGACTCGATCCTGTCAGGCGAGAACGGCAGTGTGACACGACAAGTCGCTCCAGGCGGACGGTCGATTGCAGGAACTGAGGACGCGGTTGATGGAGCGGTGCCAGGAGATGACCTCATCTTGACGATTGACCGTTCAATTCAGTTCACCTGCGAGCAGGCGTTACTTGAGCGAGTTTCGAATACTGGATCAAAAGCGGGAACATGCATTGTGATGGATGCCGATTCAGGCGAGCTCTACGCCATGGCATCAGTGAAGCGAGATGCTGACACGAACGAAGTTCTCATCACGTCAGGCAACCATGCTGCAGTTGACTCCTACGAACCGGGATCCGTTGCGAAGGTCATCACGATCGCCGCAGGTCTCGAGACCGGCGTCGTTGGGCCAAACACGGTGTTCAACGTGCCATGGCGTGCTCAATATGGAGACGACCTGCTTCGTGACTCGCATGAGCACCCAGATGAGGACATGACCGTGCGGCAGATTCTCGTCGAATCGTCGAATATCGGGACCATCAAAGTGCAAGAAAAAGTGCAATTGCGGCGCCACTGGGACTTCATGCGGGCGTTTGGGCTCGGAGAACCAACCGCACTTGATTTCCCCGGCGAGTCAGCTGGAATCTTCAAAGAGTGGAACGAGCTGTTTGGTTCAGAGAAGTACACCGTCTCATACGGTCAGGGTCTGGCTAGCACGCCGATTCAATTGATTTCTGCCGTCAACGCGATTGCGAATGATGGCCTATATGTCGCTCCGAAGCTTGTGCGTGGATTCGTTGGAGAAGATGGCGAGATCATCCCAACGGCGCCATCTGCAACTCATGAAGTCATCTCGACCAATACAGCTGAGGTGATGCAGTCCATGATGACTGATGTCGTCTGTTCAGGAACGGCGACCCGGGCGCAAGTGTCGTCGTTCAATGTTGCCGGTAAGACCGGAACTGGTCTGAAGGCTCAACCAAATGGCGGCTACGAAGATGAGTTCGGGGTCCGTTCGTACTATGCGAGTTTTGTTGGCTTCTTCCCGGCGGAGGATCCCGAGATCACCGTGCTGATCAGTATTGACGAGCCACCGGCAGGAACGATAAATCGCTTTGGTGGAACGGCAGCCGCACCTGTGTTTGCCCGACTCGTTCCCACGATTGCTCATGAGTTGGGAATCCAGCCGCCCTCTACCGCCCCGGCCTGTTCGGAGTGATGTCGTGACGGCGCAACGAAAATTTTTCACCTTGAATAGCGCCGTTGCCAGCGACCTTTCAGATCGACTTCAGTCAGATGTGCGTCTTGCCCCTGAGGGGGTCTCGGTGGATGTTGGTTCGGTTGTGATGGACTCGCGTCGGGTCGTAAGTGACTCTCTGTTCGCATGTGTGTCTGGTGAAAAATTCGATGGACACAACTTCGCTGCGGACGCACTAAATAGTGGAGCAGTTGCGTTACTCGTCGATCGTGAACTTGATGTTGATGTCCCCCAACTCATCGTTGCTGATGTGCGGGCATCTCTCGGAGAAGTCGCATCAATGATTTCAGGTCGACCATCAGCTGAAATCGATGTCATCGGAGTCACGGGTACCAACGGAAAGACGACAGTTGCTCAACTGCTTGCCTCGGTGTTTACCGCAGATGGACGCAAATCGGCGGTGATTGGAACGCTCGAGGGAGACATGACCACACCGGAGGCGCCGGTGTTGCAGCGAAAATTACGAGATCTCGCTGATGATGGTGTCTCGGTGGTGGTGATGGAGGTCTCATCCCACTCACTCGTGCAGCAACGTGTTCGGGGAACATCGTTCGCTGCCGGAGTATTTACGAACCTGGGTCATGACCACCTCGATATTCACGGCACCCAAGAGGACTATTTCCGCGCGAAGGCGCTGCTCTTCACCTCATACGGTCTGCAACGCATGATTTTGAACGACGACGATGTGCACGGCAGATTGCTCGGGGATCTCACATCAGACGTGCGTGAGGTCTATCGATTCTCGATGTCCGAGGTTGAGTCGCTTGACATGAACATCAATGGGACAACATTTGTCCTCGGTGGAGCGCCGTTCAGTGTGCCGATTCCCGGGAGACCGAATATTGAAAATGCGCTTGCCGTGATTGCGTGCGCGAGGTCATTCGGCATATCCGATGACGTAATCGCTCAGGGTCTTGCATCGGTTGATCAGGTTCCGGGTCGAATGCAAGTGTTGTCGGGCGAGAATTTTGATGCGATTGTCGATTTCGCCCACACCCCTGAAGCATTGGACGCCTTGGTCCGTACCTGCCGCGAGTTGGCTCCCAACCGCCGGCTCGTCGTCATCTTCGGTTGCGGAGGTGGAAGAGATAAGCAGAAGCGCCCTCAAATGGCGGCAATCGCTGGCGACCTCGCAGATATTGTCGTTGTCACCTCAGACAACCCTCGGTTCGAAGATCCGGCCGCCATTATTGACGAGGTGTGCGCCGGCTTCACTGACGCCACGATGGCCGAGTGGAGTGTGGAAGCAGACCGAGCGACGGCGATCGCTGATGCAATCGCTCGAGCGCAAGATGGTGATGTGATCATCGTGGCGGGCAAGGGTCATGAGCGTTATCAAGAGGTGGCTGCGTGCAAAACAGAATTTGATGATGTCGCACATATTCGTGCGGCGATGGAGGCCTCCCGATGATCGCAATCATGCTCGCTGGAGCGACCGCTGCGCTCTGTTCGCTGCTTGGCACTCGGTTCTTGATCAGGTGGTTTTCTGTTCGAGGACAGGGGCAGCCGATCCTGGGTAAAGAGGACCACGGGCCAGAGCATCACATGGGTAAGCAGGGAACGCCGACGATGGGCGGACTTGCGATTGTTGTGTCGGCGCTCGTTGGATGGCTCCTTGCTCACACCCGAGATATTGCATTTTCTGATCAGGCAATGATTGTCTGGGTTGGCATTCTCGGAATGTCATTTATGGGGTTCCTTGACGACTGGATCAAGGTGAGAAAACGCCACAATCGCGGCATCTTCTGGAAGCAAAAGAATTACATCACGATGTTGATGAGCTTCGGAATTGCCTGGTGGCTCGTAGCAGCCACCGGAATTGAGGAGTCGATTTCGATCACCCGTGCAGGAGATCTCGGATTCGAGGTCCCTCAGGTCGTGTGGATCGTGTGGGCGGGCCTCATCATTTGGGCGACCACAAATGCCGTGAATGTGACAGATGGGCTTGACGGGCTCGCTGGAGGCTCAGCTCTAATGGGGTTCGGGGCGTTCATGATTATTTCGTATTGGACATTCCGAAATCCAGACATCTACAGCGTGGTGAACCCGCTTGATATGGGCGTCCTTGCGGCCTCTTTCGCAGGAGCGTGTTTGGGGTTCCTATGGTGGAATGCTGCTCCAGCGCGAATTTTCATGGGCGACGTTGGGGCACTTGCGATCGGTGCCGCTCTTGCGTCTCTGGCGCTGACGATGAACACCCACTTGTTGCTCATCTTGATCTGCGGCATCAATGTCATCGAGGCGGGCTCGGTTGCCATTCAGATGGGAGTGTTTAAGTTGTCGGGCCGGAAACGGCGCCTGTTCAAAATGTCGCCTATTCATCATCACTTTGAGTTGAGCGGATGGCCTGAGACGACGGTGATCATTCGGTTCTGGCTGCTGTCTGCAGTCTTCGTTGCGCTCGCACTTGCGATTTTTATTGGCGACTTCACTGCAGTGGTAGGCGGCTGAGATGCGCTCCCTTGTCCACGGCTTCGCAATCGCTGGTGAGTCAACTGCCAACGCGTTGCGACGACATGGTCACGAGGTGGTGATCACTGACGATGCGATTGATCACACAAAGGAACAGCGGGCTTCGGATGCGGGATTTTCGCTGAGTACGTTGCCGAGCGTGGATGCCCTTGAGGCATTTGTTAAGGAGTTTGATCTCATCGCTCCGGCTCCCGGTGTGCCAGAGCATCATCCGCTCATTGAATGCGCACAGCGCCTTGGGGTAACGATCTCGAGTGAGCTCGAAATTGCCTATGCGGCGGAACTCCAGCGCGATGGGGGGCCACGCCCGATACTGGCGGTGACGGGTACTGATGGAAAGACGACGACGTGCGAACTTGCCGTTGCAATGTTGGCTGCAGCTGGTATCCGATCTCTCGCAGTCGGCAATACCGACACCCCAATGATTGATGCTCTTGAGCGTGACCTTGATGTCTATGTGGTCGAATGCACGAGTTTCCGGCTTGCTTGGACTGAAGCGTTTCGCTCCGACGCTGCGGTGTGGCTCAATCTGGCCCCTGATCACCTCAATTGGCACCGGGATATGGCGTCATACGAATCAGCAAAAGCAAAACTGTTTTCTCATCAACGTGAGACTGATATCTCTATCGGATGCTCACATGAGCCGGTAGTCATGTCTCATCTGCAGCACTCACGGGCACGGCAACTCACGTTCGGGTTTGACGGCGATTATTTCGTTGACAACGGGGTGTTGATGTCGCCGAGTGGTCCGATCATTGCGACATCGGAGATGACTCGGTCACTTCCGCACGACATTACAAATGCTTTGGCTGCTGCTGCTCTGGTGATGGAAACGGGACTTGTCGACGCGGAGGCGGTTGCGTCGGCCTTAACCACGTTTGCAGCGCCAGCCCACCGGTTGCAGTTCGTGGCAGAAGTCGGCGGAGTCAGGTGGTTTAACGATTCGAAAGCGACTACGCCACATGCTGCTTCTGCAGCGATCCGAGCGTTCCCATCGGCGGTTCTCATCGCTGGTGGGCGAAACAAAGACCTTGATCTCGCCCCGATGGCCTCAGTCGGTGAATCCCTTCGTGGAGTCGTTGCGATCGGTGAGGCAGCAGATGAAATTTCAGAGGTGTTCGCGGGGATGGTCGAGGTTGTAACCGCAGGATCGATGGAGACAGCGGTTGATCTTGCTGCGCGATTGGCGGCGGGTCACGGCGAGGTGGTGTTGTCGCCAGGTTGTGCGAGTTTTGATTGGTATCCGTCTGGTGGGTACCCAGCGCGGGGCGAACATTTTGCTCGTCTCGTGAAAGCGCGAATGAACGAACGGGTTTCCGAATTGTCGGGAGGGGAACAGTGACACTTGCAATACGGAACGGTGGGAATATCGATGACCGCCGAAGGCAGGCACTCGCCGCGGCAAAGCGGAAACGTGAAAGCGGCGCTGGCGGAAAGCGACACGAGCGTCACGACCGCTTATCGCTTCGCGAGGCGCTGCAACGCGACCGAGCGGTTGAGGCATCAAGAACATACTTCGCGATCATCGCTGTCGTCGCCGTCATGGTCCTGCTCGGTCTCGTTATGTTGCTCTCAGCCTCTGGTCCGCTTCGGGCTGCAGGGGATGGGTCGCCCTATTCGATGGTGATTAGGCAAACAGTATTTGCTCTTGTCGGTCTTGGCTTTATGGCAGTGGTCATTCGGGTTCGCTATCAACTGTTCCGGCGGCTCGTTCCTCTGATTTGGGCGGTTGGCCTCGGAATGATGGCACTCCCATTTGTCCCCGGATGGAGCCATACAGTGAACGACGCGAATTCATGGGTGTCTGTCGGCGGAATGACATTTCAGCCTTCAGAGATTTTCAAACTTTCGGTCATTCTCGGAGTAGCCGACATCTTGACTCGCCGAAAGGATGTGCTCAACGACTGGCGCAGAACGATTGTGCCTATTGGCGCGGCGACCAGTGCAGCGTTTGTGCTGAGCCTCATTCAGGGAGACTTCGGATCGGCAGTTGTGCTCGTGCTCATCGTGATGGCGATGTCATTCATCGCGGGTATTCCTTGGATGCACATTGGAAGCGTGGTGGGCGTCGGGGCATTTGTTGCCGCGATCATGGTTGTTGCATCGCCGCGTCGATTCGGTCGCATCACTGCCTTCTTTGATATCGAAGGAAACAAAGAGCATTATGCCTATCAGGTGTGGCAGGGAATGCTGAGCATCGCAAACGGCGGGTTGACCGGTTCCGGCATTGGTGGCAGTCGTTCAAAGCTCGGGTACCTACCTCTCGCTCATAGTGACTTCATCTTTGCAATCATCGCTGACGAACTCGGCCTCATCGGAGTAGTCGCAGTGCTCGGTGGATTCACATTGCTCACCATCTTGGGAATGCAGACGGCGCTTCGAGCTCCTGACCGATTTGGCATGCTCGTCGCAGCCGGTGTGACTTCATGGATCGCGATTCAGGCGATCATTAATGTCGGTGGAGTTGCTGGGGTTCTGCCGGTGACTGGTCTTACTCTTCCTTTCTTCTCGCACGGCGGCACATCGCTGCTGTCATGTCTTGTCGGAATTGGCCTGCTGCTTAACATTTCACGCCAGCCCGTAAAGTCCTGATTGTGATGCGACCTGAGTCGAGCACCTCAAGCATTGTGGTTGCGGGCGGTGGCACTGCAGGTCATGTGTTTCCCGCAATAGCGGTAATGCAAGGTCTCGTCGATGCAGGGGTAGACCAGGCCCGAGTGAAATACATCGGGGCTCAACGTGGGATCGAAACGGAACTGGTCCCGAAGAGCGGATTTGCTGGGACATTTCTTGCAGTCATCGGTGTCGATCGGAAGTTTTCACTTCGAACGGTGAAGTTTGCCATGCAGCAAGCAGTTGCGACACTTCGGTCACTTCGTCTGTTTCGTCAATGGAATGTTGGTGTCGTGGTCTCGGTGGGTGGTTACGCAAGTCTTCCGCCTGTCCTCGCGGCGGTCCTGCTGCGCCGGCCGATTGTGGTGATCAGTTATGACCGCACGCCAGGTCGCGCAAGCCGTCTCGCAGCCCGTTGGGCAACTTCAACTGCAGTCGCATTCGGCGAATCGACGCTTCGAAATGCAGTGATCGCGGGAGCGCCTCTGCGTCGTTCGATTCTTGAACTTGATCGCAGTCGTGACGCTGACGGGGCTCGCCAACGATTGGGAATACCAAATGGTCGTCTCGTCATCGTCGTCATGGGTGGCTCGTTGGGATCAGGGGTACTCAACGACGCAGTCCACGGGTTTATCGAGAAGAACTCGCGGCGCGACGAACTCGCGATCATTCACATCGCCGGGAAACAACGGGTGAGCGGGGCGGATGCGATCGATGGGGATGATTCGATCTGGTATCGCCGAAGCGAGTTCATCTCTGACGCAGAGGATCTCTACGCGGCTGCAGATCTTTTTGTTGGCCGAGGCGGAGCGAGCACGGTGCACGAAATCGCAGCAACCGGAACTCCTGCAATTCTTGTTCCCTGGTCGGGTGCTGCTGATGATCATCAGACTGCAAACGTTCGATGGTTGGCTGACGCAGGTGGGGCGGTGCTAGTCGAGGACAACAATGCCAAGGCCGTCGTTGGTGCGATCGAAGACGCGCTCAACGACGGCGAGCGAAGAAGTCTGCTAAGTAAACGGGCTCGCGAAATCGGCGAGGTACACCATGGTGGCAAGATCTCTCAGCTCATTCTCGAAGCGGTCAGATAGCCATAGGCAAAGTGGTGCCGTCATCGGGGAGCGTGCGCGTCGTAGCCTAAGGCCGTGTCGATGTTGAGCAGCCCTGACCCTCTTGCAGAGGTTTTCCCCCGCCGTGAGGTTGCGTGGGAGCTGAGTTCACCGCGGCGGGTTCATGTTGTCGGGGTCGGTGGGCCGGGAATGAGTGCTATCGCAATTGCTCTTGCTGAAATGGGTCATACGGTTTCGGGAAGTGATATCCGCGAGCGTCAAATTCTTGATCGTCTGCGTGCCAGTGGCGTCACTGTGCATATCGGGCACAGCCGCCAGCACGTTCACGACGCTGATGTCGTCACCTATTCGACGGCAATTCCTGCAGATATCAACGAGCTCGATGAGGCTCGAAAGCGCGGAATCCCGACTGTTCATCGATCAGAAGTTCTTGGTGCGATCTGCAGGCAAACGAACGCATACGGCGTAGCGGGAACACACGGCAAGACGACTACCTCGTCGATGTTGATGCTGATTCTCGCTGCTGCTGGTCGTGAGCCGGGTTTTGTTATTGGCGGTGATGTCGCGGACGTAGGAACGGGTGCACGGTGGTCGGATTCGGGCTCGTTTGTCGTTGAGGCGGATGAGAGCGACGGCACCCATCTTCGTTTACCGCTGGCTGGGACCGTCTTGACGAATGTTGACGTTGATCACCTTGATAATTACGGCACGTTTGAGGCAATAGTCGAGGGATTTGAGAGGTATCTCGATTCGGTCGAAGGGCCAGTTGTCGTCGGAATTGATTGCGACGTTGCGCGGGGGCTTGTTGAGGGCCGCTCAGTGGTGACGTTTGGGACGACCGAAGGGTCGGACTATCGGGCGATCAATATTCAACCGCAGCGAACAGGTAACAATTTTGACATTGAGCGGCATGGAGAGGTGATCGTTCGCGTCGAACTTCCGCTTCGTGGACGTCACAATGTTCTCAATGCAACGGCGGCGTTGGCACTTTCAATCGAACTTGGGGTCGAGCCATCGATTGCTGCCGATGCGCTTGCAACCTTTGGTGGTGTGGCAAGGCGATTTGATGTGCGAGGAATTGTCGATGGCACCACATTGGTTGATGACTATGCACATCTACCGGCAGAGATTGAAGCGGTGCTCGCATCGACGAGAGAGTCATCGGCTGACTGGTCTCGAGTAGTGGCAGTCTTTCAACCGAACCGCTTCAATCGAATGTCGGAAATCTCGGAACAGTATGCAAGAAGTTTTCGTGACGCTGATGTCATTGTTATTACCGATATTTACTCGTCGGGAACCCAGCCGATTCCTGGCGTCACCGGGAAACTTGTGGTGAATGCGATCCTCGAGGCTCAGCCACATTCGAGAGTGGTTTGGATGCCAAAACGTGAATCCCTCGTCAAGTTTCTCTCAGGCGAACTTCGTTCGGGGGACCTCTGCTTGTCGATGGGGTGCGGAGACATCGCAACGCTGCCAGATGAAGTTCTGATGGCGAGAGGAGTCCGGTCGGAAAGTGATCCTCAGTGAGCGACACCGGGTGGACCGCTGATGACATCATTTCAGGTGTCGAGAAGCGTTCGCCTGAATTGGCACGGAGAATCCAGCGCGATGCTCCGTTCGGTCGGCTGACGACATATCGAGTTGGGGGAAATGCGACATGTGCCGTTGAGGCTCAATCGGTTGACGACCTCGTACATCTTGGAGAAGTGACGAGTGCTTGCGGAGCGCCAGTGAACGTACTCGGACGTGGCTCGAACACGTTGGTCGCTGACGCAGGCTGGAATGGCGTTGTTGTCACGCTAGGTGAATTCTCAGAGCGCATTCGCGTTGAAGAGGCCGAAGCGTTTCACACAGAGGGTGTTGTTGTGGAGGCTGGGGGAGCGGTCGCCTTGCCAATACTTTCCCGGCGACTGGCATCACTTGGGGTTGCGGGCCTTGAGTGGATGGTCGGTGTTCCTGGATCGATTGGTGGTGCTGTCCGAATGAATGCCGGCGGTCATGGTGCCGACATGGCAGACAGCGTGATTGACGTTGATGTCGTCGATTTACACATCAGTGATTGCGCTCGGTGGGGACATGACAAGTTGCAGTTGGAATTTCGATCTTCTGCCCTCGAGAATCATCACGTTGTCGTCGCGGCGCGGTTGAGAGGAACGGGAAGTGAGCCTGAGGTGATATCGCAACGCGTCGAAGAAATTGTGCGTTGGCGACGGGAGCATCAACCCGGTGGTCAGAATTGTGGGTCGGTATTTGTCAACCCAGTCCCTGGCGAGGTGAGCGCTGGCGAACTCATTGATGATCTTGGACTGCGAGGCTTTCGTATCGGGTCCGCTGAGGTCTCAGAAAAGCACGCAAATTTCATTCAATCCGATGTGGATGGGTCTGCCGACGACGTCCTTGAAGTGCTGGGTGTGGTTCGGAAGCGAGTTCGAGAAGCAACTGGTTTCGAGTTGCGTTCAGAGGTCCGACTCTTCGGCTTCTCAGACCCCGTAAGCCTTGAGTTGCAGGGGTGACACCGCCGCAAGGTGGATGATCGCTAGCGTCGGCATCGATGGATTCCAAAGATCAGCGTCCTGGTCGGTCAATTGACCCTGGTCTTCGTCGCAGGATTTCCATTTCCGATGATGGAGCACCTGATTCGGTCTACGTCGATGGCGACTTAGGTGCAAAGGCAGGCTCCCGTCGGAAGGTGCTCATCATTGACGAGAGTGATGATGAGCGGTCATCGCCGTCTTCGTCACCATCATCGCGCCGATCAATGGATGGTCGAGTTCGTGCACGCCGAGCAGCTGTTCGTCGGGCACTTGGTCGTCGTCGACTTGTCCGACTGGTCGGGGCGATCGTTGCGGTAATTGTCCTTGTTGCTGCCCTCGCTGTCCTCGGATCCTCTTGGTTCGGTGTTCGATCGACCGACGTTCGGGTAACCGGAAATGTGTATACGAATCCGGCTCAGCTCAATGAAATTATTGATGGTGTGCTCGGCACGCCGGTAATCCTCGTTGACACAGACTCGCTGGAGAATCAGATTGACGAGATTGCGTGGGTTTCTGAATCCTCCGTTCGTACAGATTGGCCGTTCGGACTGGTCATTGATATTCGTGAGCGTGAACCGGTCTTGTCATTTCCCGGCCAAGATGGGCTTTTCCGGGTACTTGACGCCGATGGGCGGGTGCTTGACGTCATCGATGGATGGCCGTTCGAGTACCTATTGCTTGTGTCAGGAGATACTCCAAATCTTGGTGTTGCAGAATTTGCCCCTCCTGGACCCACTGGGGCAGCTGCACTTGGCGCTGTCCTCACTGCCGGCATTCGTGACCGTGTGAGCTTGATTGAAGTCGATGCTGCCGGCACCGATCTTCGTATGACACTCGACGACAGCACGGTCATCAAATTTGGAGCGGCTCGAGAACTCTTTCCAAAGTTGGTCCGCTTAGAAACAGTTCTTGCAGCGGGCGAGATTCTCCCGGGTGCAGTAGTTGACGTGTCGACCGACGAAGTCATTCTCGGTGGGTGATTCGTGATTGACGAGGTGCTCCTGCGGTAGCATCTTCCCGTTGCCTTGGCGTTGTTCTGAAATTACATAGACGCAGATTTGGCAAAACATCTGATGAAAGAACGTGCTCTTCAAATCACCTGCAAGCAGTCGCTCTCGGCTGTGCTACACAAGGTAGGTAATTGGAGTTGCTCAGAGAGGAACAAGTAATGGCTGGCTCACCGCAGAATTATCTCGCAGTGATCAAGGTGATCGGTGTTGGCGGCGGCGGCGTCAACGCGGTGAACCGAATGATCGATGCTGGTCTTCGTGGCGTCGAGTTCATCGCAGTGAACACCGATGCGCAGGCGCTTCTTATGAGCGACGCCGATGTCAAACTCGACATCGGTCGTGAACTCACCCGTGGTTTAGGTGCGGGTAGTGACCCAGATGTGGGTCGAGCGGCAGCTGAGGCACATGAGTCTGAGATTGCTGAGCTAGTAAAGGGCGCCGACATGGTGTTCATTACCGCTGGAGAAGGCGGCGGAACTGGAACCGGCGCAGCACCTGTGATCGCCGAGATCGCTCGTGGCGTCGGTGCGTTGACAATTGGTGTTGTTACGCGCCCATTCGCGTTCGAGGGACGTCGTCGTGCAGTCCAGGCCGAATCCGGTATTCAGCGGCTGAAAGAAAAAGTTGACACTCTCATTGTTATTCCGAATGACCGTTTGCTCTCGGTCGCAAATGAGAAGACCAGTGTGTTGAGCGCCTTCAACATGGCGGATGACGTTCTTCTCGACGGCGTCGCCGGCATTACGAATCTCCTGACCATCCCTGGTCTCATCAATACCGACTTCGCTGACGTTCGAATGGTGCTGTCTGAGGCGGGCTCCGCGTTGATGGGAATCGGCCAAGCCGGTGGCGAGGATCGCGCGGTATCGGCAGCAAAAGCGGCGATTTCGAGTCCGTTGCTCGAATCAGCGATCGATGGCGCCCGTGGCGTCCTGTTGAACATCACCGGTCCATCGAGCATGGGTCTGTTCGAAATGAACGCCGCAGCAGAAATCATTCACGCGGTCGCTCACCCTGATGTCAACCTCATTTTCGGAACTGTGATCGATGATGAAATGGGTGACGAAGTGAAGATCACCGTCGTCGCGGCGGGCTTTGATCGTGTCGATTCTGTTGGTGCTGTCGATAACACGTCGTCGTCTGGCACATCGCGACTGTCTGAATTGTTCACTGATGATGATTCAGATGAAGAGGAAGATGACGGTTTTGATGTGCCGTCATTCTTGAAGTAGCAAGCGCACATTTACGGCGATGGAGTTGTCGGTTTCGACGATCCGAGGTCGTATTTCAGCTGTTACTCAGCAGATTGAGTCGGTGTCTTCGCGGCCGATCGATCTTGTGGTGGTGACGAAAACGCACTCACCTGAGGTCGTTCGTGATGTTGCCGCAGCTGGCGCACAAATCATCGGTGAAAATTATGCCCAAGAGGTGCGTGACAAAGCCGCTGTCATCGATGACATCAGGTCCTCTGGTGTTGAGGTGCAATTCATTGGCCAACTCCAGACAAATAAGGTTCGGCTATTGGCTGGCCTTGTCGACTGCATTGCAAGTGTTGACCGACCTTCATTGATTGATGAGATTGCCAAGCGGATGCCAGGCGTTCGGATACATCTTCAGGTGAATGCGACTGGCGAAGTGAACAAGGGTGGTTGTCTGCCAGACGCGTTGCCGCAGCTCATTGAGCACTCGAGCGATCGTGGCGTAGTTGTCGAGGGTCTTATGGCGGTCGGGCCAACGTCAGGCGACCCACACGTAACACGCCAGGCATTTCGTCGGGTAGGCGAGCTCGCGTTAGCTCACGATCTTGCCGTTCGAAATTATGGGATGTCAGGTGACCTACAAATCGCCGTTGAAGAGGGATCGACGATGGTCCGCATTGGCAGCGCAATTCTGGGGAGCAGAAACTAATTCCACCCTCCGCGTCCGTGCGGTTGCGTTGGGTTAGCCTGTCGAATCGAGGAGGAAAGCCGAATGACTCTGTGGAAGCGCACGATGGACTACTTGGGTCTCGGCCCTGACGAGGCCTACTACGACGACGAGTTTGACGAAGAGTACGAACCGCGTCAGCGACGTGGTGACGTTGCGTCGCGTTCAGGCCCAGTTATTGACGACGATTACGAGCAGCCCGACAACACTGGTAGTGGACGCCCCGTATTCCCAAGCAGAGACTTTGATGCATCACCGTCGCGTCGTCAGGCATCCAGCGACGATTCAGGTGTCATCGTGAGGTCGCAGAAGGCGTCACGTTCAAGCTCCTCTGAACCTCAAGCAATTCGCCCGGCACGTTTTGATCAAGCGCAAGAAGTAGCTGACACCTTGAAGCGTGGCCAACCCGTCATCATGAACCTCGACGCCTGCGAACGCGATGTGGCTCGTCGGCTTATCGACTTTGCGAGCGGACTGTGCTACGCCCTCGATGGCTCTATGGAGAAAGTTGCGAACGGCGTGTACTTGCTGAAACCAACTGGCGGCTCTCACTCAGACTCCTAACGTCGACGTCCGTACGTCGCGGCGGGTCGCTCGGTAGCCTGATCCCGTTCATTTCGCTCTCACAGGATGTCTCCATGTATCCCCCTGTTTCCTCGCAACCTAATCTTCCTGCCTTAGAGGGGGAGGTGCTCGCCCGTTGGGAGGCGGAGCAGGCGTTCCAACAGTCAATTGACATGCGAGATGCTGGCGCAAATGGCTCGAACGAATTTGTGTTCTACGATGGGCCGCCCTTTGCAAATGGGCTTCCTCACTATGGTCACCTATTGACGGGCTACGTGAAAGACGCGATTCCTCGCTACCAAACAATGCGTGGTCGTCGAGTGGAGCGCCGTTTTGGGTGGGATTGCCATGGCTTACCGGCAGAAGTCCAAGCTGAGAAAGAACTCGGCATCTCAGGCCACCCTGAGATCACTGCATTTGGTGTTGACAAGTTCAATGACTCATGTCGAACAAGCGTGCTGCAGTTCACGGAGGAGTGGCGTGACTACGTGACTCGTCAGGCGCGCTGGGTCGATTTTGACAACGACTACAAGACGCTCGACCTTGACTACATGGAAAGCGTCATGTGGGCGTTCAAGAGCCTGTGGGAAAAGGGTCTGATCTACGAGGGATACCGGGTGCTTGCGTATTGCTGGCGCTGTGAGACCCCGTTATCGAATACCGAGACTCGCATGGATGACGTCTACCGGGATCGGCAAGACCCGGCCGTCACCGTGTGGTTCCAACTCGAAACAGGGGAGCGAATCCTTGCGTGGACGACAACCCCATGGACGTTGCCGTCAAACCTTGCATTGGCGGTCGGACCTGAGATCGACTACGCCGTGCTCGAAGCCGATGGTGAACGTTGGATCATCGCCGAGTCTCGAGTTGGGGCGTATGAAGCACAACTTGGCGAGGCAGTTCAAGTTGGGACGATCACGGGATCCGAACTTGCCGGTCGACGCTACGCCCCACTCTTCGATTACTTCTCAGATGCGGAGAATGCTTTTCAGGTGCTCGCGGCCGATTTCGTGTCAACCGAAGACGGCACGGGAATCGTGCACATGGCTCCCGGGTTTGGTGAAGAGGACCAAAACGTTTGCAACGCAGCGGGCATCGAGACGGTCTGTCCGATGGATGGGCATGGGCAGTACACAGCAGAAGTTTCAGACTGGGCCGGACAGCACGTATTCGACGCAAATCCGCTTATCATTCGTGCGCTAAAAGAGTCAGGTCGCCTGGTTCGTCACGACTCGTATATGCACTCGTACCCGCATTGCTGGCGCTGTGCAGAGCCGCTTGTGTATCGAGCGATCTCATCCTGGTTCGTCAAGGTGACTGATGTGAAGGACCGAATGGTCGAGCTCAATCAGCAGATCAACTGGGTTCCATCGCATGTGAAAGACGGCAGTTTCGGAAAGTGGCTTGAGAACGCTCGTGACTGGTCGATCAGCCGTAACCGGTTCTGGGGGTCTCCAATTCCGGTGTGGGTCAGCGACAATCCTGAATTCCCTCGTATCGACGTTTACGGTTCTGTTGCGGAGCTCGAATCAGATTTTGGCGTTGCGGTGAACGACTTGCACCGGCCTGTCATCGACGAACTCGTTCGTCCGAACCCCGATGATCCATCAGGACAGTCAATGATGCGCAGGGTTCCCGAAGTGCTCGACTGCTGGTTTGAGTCTGGGTCGATGCCATTTGCTCAAGTTCACTACCCGTTTGAGAATTCCGAATGGTTTGAGCATCACTACCCGGGCGACTTCATCGTCGAATATCTCGGCCAAACGCGTGGCTGGTTCTACACGATGCACGTGTTGGCAACAGCGCTGTTTGATCGTCCTGCATTCTCGAACTGCGTGAGCCACGGCATCGTCTTAGGCGACGACGGTGCGAAGATGTCGAAGTCGTTGCGTAACTATCCCGATCCAAACCAAATGTTTGAGGTGTACGGGTCTGATGCGATGCGCTGGTATCTGCTCTCGTCGCCGATTCTGCGCGGATCAGACTTTTCAGTGACAGAAACTGGCATGCGTGACACGGTCCGCCAGGTCGTACTTCCGTTATGGAATGCCTATTACTTCCTTACGCTGTACGCCGGGGCCGCTGAAACCATTGGTGTGTTCCGAACTGATCAGACCGATGTGCTTGATCGGTATCTCCTCGGCGAACTCGCGGAACTCATCGATGTTGTTACGAGCTCAATGGATGCATATGACTTGTACGGCGCATGCGACCACGTGCAAGGATTCCTCGACACCCTGACGAACTGGTATATCCGGCGGAGTCGGGATCGGTTCTGGGAGGGCGACCAGGATGCGATCGACACGTTGCATACTGCTCTCGTCCTGTTCACTCGCGTCGCAGCGCCTCTCTTGCCGATGATTGCTGAGCAAGTTCACACTGGGCTTACCGGTGGAGGAAGTGTGCACCATCAAGATTGGCCGTCATCTGATGATCTTCCCCGAGACAGTTCGCTAGCAACGGGAATGCGTCGGGTCCGTGATGCATGTTCGACGCTTCTCTCGCTGCGCAAGACCGAAGGGTTGCGCGTTCGTCTCCCTCTTGCTTCTGCGACTCTTGCGACGCCAGACGTTGAATTGGTTCGGCCGCACATTGAGATCCTGCGCGATGAGGTGAACGTCAAAACCGTCAACCTCACCGATCGTGTCGCAGACCATGGAACTGAAGAGTTGGTGCTGTTGCCAAAGGCCCTTGGTCCACGGCTTGGCGGTGATACTCAGAAGGTCATTGTTGCCCACAAATCTGGCGATTGGTCTAGCGATGGCGGGGTTGTCACGGTGGGTGGGATAGCGCTCGTCGAGGGCGAATACGAGTTCCGTTTGGTGTCAGACGCAGATGGGGCCGCTGCGACGTTGCCTGGTCGAGGTGGGATTGTTGTTCTCGACACGTTGGTGACCCCCGAACTTGAGCGCGAGGGTGTTGCTCGTGACCTCATCCGTCGGATACAGACTGCTCGCCGTGAGGCAGACCTCGACGTGAGTGACCGTATTTCTTTGACGTTGACGACGTCAGATGACGTGGCTGAGGCATTGAGAGCCCATCAGGAGATGGTTGAAAACGAGACTCTTGCGGTCGAGACGGCAGTTGAGATCTCGGATGGCGATGAAGTAATTCGTGTTGTTGCCACCGCTCAGCGTTAATTAACAGGTAACTTCTGGGGCTGCTGTAAGGGAGAAACTCATGGCATCATCAGCGAAGAAGAAGGCTACGCCAGCAAAGAAGGCTACGCCAGCGAAGAAATCCGCAGCAAAGAAGGCTGCGCCAGCGAAGAAGGCTCCGGCAAAGAAGGCTGCGCCAGCCAAGAAGGCTGCGCCAGTCAAGAAGGCTCCGGCGAAGAAGGCTGCGCCAGCCAAGAAGGCTCCGGCAAAGAAGGCCGCGCCAGTCAAGAAAACTGCGCCAGC
>JALRDI010000007.1 GCA_023257035.1 Ilumatobacteraceae bacterium
CGGCACCCGAATTTACTGATGACTTAATGGAGGCGTCGCCCGCAGCTGTCACCACTGAGCTTGCGCTATACCGCGCCCGTCTTGAGGATTTGAGTACAAAAACCGCAATTTTGGAGCAACGGCGTGTGCAAAAACGCAACGAGATCGAGGAACTAAGCATCCAATACTTTACGGCACAGCGTGTAGCTGACCTTCACTGCGTGACGCTTCACCTTCACCGGGTGCAAGTGGTACAGCACCGAGTTCATGATCACGTATGAACGGTTTCGAGGGCTATCGGTGTAGCCCTTTCTGAAGATTGAGCCTGGCCGGAAAATACTGCTCCAGACCTGTGATCCCTGAACAGAATCAACCGTCTGTTGTACACGCTCTTTCGCGGTTGGGCGGGGGGTTTCGTCGATGATCTTTGCCATGTCGTAATCAGAACCTCATGCCGTAGGCGTAGCCATGGTTGTTAGTACGGGTATGACTTTCACCAGCTGATGTTGCTGGACCTGCCTTTCCGAGAATGATGACCCCGGTCGGGCAGCGGTCGACGCAGAGCGCACAACGAGTGCAAATGTCGTCATCAATAATGAAAACAACATTGTCTGAGGGGTCGTCACCAGGGCGCTCAGTTCCTTCGGCCTCGGTGATTGACTCCGGTTGCACCATGTGGATGCACTTCCACGGACAGATATCAACGCAGCCTTCGCACATGATGCATTCGGACTGGTCAATATGAATGAATTGCTTCGGCTTAACCGCGCGCGTCAGATAATCGGCATCCACCTCGACGAGCGTGTACTCGTCGGTGAACGGCATCATCGGCGGATTCGCGTCAGTACGTGCCATTAGCTAAACCTCAGGCTTTCCTCACGAGAGGACGGCCATACGAACTTGTTGGGAGTTCCTTCGCAACGGATTCTCCTCGCTTCTGCCACCAGATCCAGATGAAGATCAGGAGTCCGAAGTAATAGGCATGTAGCACGACGACGATGACATCACGGATCGCTTCGTACTGCAAGGTGAATGGGAACCAGCCATCGAATGCCTTCGGCTTGAGAATGCCACCAGGTCCGAAGATGATCTTGCTGCGATCCCATCCGAGATCTTTGTCGGCATGGTCAATCCATTGGTGCGGAACGATGCCAAATGCGAGGAACATGACACCAAATGCATAGGTCGAACCGATCATTGCTTCGCCCCAAGAGGTTGGCTTGCCAACTGGGCGGCGGCGACCGTAGGCCATAA
This sequence comes from Ilumatobacteraceae bacterium, assembly GCA_023257035.1. GTDB lineage: Bacteria > Actinomycetota > Acidimicrobiia > Acidimicrobiales > Ilumatobacteraceae > Casp-actino5. The sequence goes on from JALRDI010000007.1 coordinate 1,234, forward strand.
CTGCAAACGTCAAGATGTTGGACGCGATGAATGACGTCAAGAACGCCGTGTTCATTCCCGGCCACTCAAGCACATTCCAGTTAAAGGCGAACATCTCGCTCCTCATTGCTTTCCGTTGATCGTGCTCTGTTGAAGCACTACCCGCAGAGACTGTAGTCGCGCTAACAGCCAAATCTCCTATTTCCAGAGAACAGCCGACAGCGAATTTCTTCCATTCTGGCATCTCGCACCCTTACTCACGTCAGGTTGTGCATAAGTTCATTGCCAAGATCTTCATCTTCATCACCCGAAGATTCACGCGTTCGAGCATTCGCCGTCTATCGTGGTGGAGTGACTGAGATTCCAGAGCATCTCCTTCAGCGCAGCCGCGAGCGCCGCGCCGCGCTTGGTGGAGGCGACGCATCCACCTCCGCACCTGCGGAAACCACTGCTTCCGCAGCCACTCCGGCAGTTCCCGCCGCAGCTGCTCCATCTGGTCCCGCCCCTCGAGCGGCAGCACCTGAAGCAGCGACCCCTCCTCCTCCAAAGCCCGACTCATTCGTCGTATCGAAGTACCGCTCACGCAAGAAGATCCCAGGCTGGGCGATGGCTGGTCTCGCACTTCTTCCGATCTGGATGTTTATGTATGTCCGATCAGTAACGGCTCAGGCTGAGGAAGCTTCAGGCCCACTCGCGATTGGGGCCGAGCAGTACTCAACTTGCGCAGGTTGTCATGGTGGCAACGGTCAAGGTGGCGTCGGGTACCAATTCTCAGAAGGTGAAGTTCTCAAGACCTTCCCAAATATTGAAGACCAACTCCGCTACGTGATGTACGGAACAGGCGCGTACAACATCGCCGGCGTCTCAAATTACGGAAACCCTGACCGCGAGGGTGGGCCACACCTCGCAGGCGAACGTGGTGTAATGCCCGGATTTAGCGGTGCAATCACCGACTACGAACTCCTCGGAGCCGTTTGCTACGAGCGTTACACCCTCGGTGGTGCCGACTCAGAAGGCGACTACGCGGAAGAATTCGAAAAGTGGTGCTCAGAAGAATCTGAAATCTTCCTTGAACTCGAAGGCGGAGCCGCTCTTGCGTCGATCCATGAGTCGCATGAAGGCATCATCGAAATCGGTGATGGTCCTGCAGATGGATCGCCCGCAATGATGGAGGGCTAAGACGGCAACGTCAGCTACACCCCGCCGTGATGCTCTCGTCATCGGTGGTGGACCTGCCGGCGCTTGCGCTGCAATCAGGATTGCGTCGCAAGGTCATTCAGTTGTTCTCCTTGAGCAACGACCGACGAGTCGCGCCGCCTCCCATCGTTCGTGGCTCATCAACCATGAGGCGATCGACGATTTACGCGAGCTCGGTATCGAACATGACCGCCACAACATCAGCAACGTGCGGTTTTCTCATCACCAAGATGGCATCGAACGCCCCTTGCGTGCAGGTGTCGCATACTCGGTACGCCAAGACGACCTATTTGCAGCACTTCGAGAACGGAGCCGAGAACTCGGGGTAGAAGTTCTTGAGGACAGCCGAGCATCCACCCCTATCATCGAGCGAGGATTTCTTCGCGGAGCGATCAGCGACAGCGGCCTCGATTTTCGTGCCGAGTACACCGTGATCGCTGACGGAGCGAACAGCACATTCGGCCGAAACCTTGGCACATATCGGCGTCTGGACCTCCCCTACCTCATCGCTATCAATGGCACTTGGGCGTCCCACCTCGCAGTGTCGTCCACCGTCAATATCACCCTCGATCTCGCCCGAGCAGGTGGAAGTCCACTTGCAGGATTCGGATGGTTACTTCCAGATGGAAACGCGTCAGTCACTGCAGGAGTTGTTGTTCCATCGACCGTTCGAGACGTTGAATCGATCAATCTTCAACAGGTCTTGCTCAACATGGTCAGCACTCACGCAGAAACCTGGGGTATCGATTTTGACTCGCCACTCGAACTCGGGCGAGAGCGGCGGTTACCAGTAGGTGGGTCGGTTGGGCCAGTTCTGGGGCCTACCTTCGTTGTGGCCGGGGATGCCGCATCAACGGCTGACCCGTTAACCGGCATCGGAGTTTCGGGTGCTGTCCGATCGGGACAACTTGCTGGAGATGCTGTCGCTGACGCAATTCGGGAAGGTGCCTCTGCGCCTCTGCAGCGTTACTCATCTGATCTTGCAACGGCACTCAAGGCACGCAGGCGTCTCGGCCGAGTGCTACTCCCCGTTTTAGGTCACAGGGTTGGCAGATTCGCGCTACCCCTTGCTGCGCATTCTCGGGTTGCTGCCGATGCGTTATTGCGATCAACATTTGACACGGCCCTGACCGACAGATGATCAGCGTTACCGACAATCACGCCAGCAGTGAGGTTCAAGCAGTTGGTGACAGCACTGTGTCGAGCAGAGCACCAGGCGCTGCTCGCATCGCTTCAGTCGCCTGACCATCGGGGAACGCTTCGGTTGACGCGATGGCCGACGCGACAAATGACTTCGCAATGTCACAGGCGTCATCAACACCTCCCGAGCGTCGAACGATCGTGAGAGCCTCAACTCGCTGAGCCTCATCAAGCGTCTCGCCGAACAGTTCCTGCAAGCGGTCGGCATCTGAGCCACCCCTCGCCAACGTGCACAACACCGGAAGCGTGTAGACGCCGACCTGCATGTCATGGCCAGCCCGCTTGCCTAGTTCTTCATCCGTCGACACGATGTCGAGTACATCATCGATGATCTGAAAGAGCATTCCGAACGAATCGCCATAATCGGTGAGCGCATCGATCACCGGCTGGTCAAGTCCAGCGACGATTCCGCCAACTCGTGCCGAGGTCCCGTACAGCGAGGCAGTCTTCCCTCGAATTGAGGCGAAATAACTCTCGTTCGTACGGGATGCGTCGTATGTCGTTCGGAGTTCTTCGATCTGACCTTCACACAACCATGCGATGGTCTTCGCCAACAGCCCGGCAACTTCAGTTCCGAGGGACGCAGCGATCTCAGATGCGCGTGCAAGAAGGAAATCACCAGCGAGGATCGCTTGAAGGTTGCCCCACTTCGCGTTGACCGTTTCCACACCACGGCGGGTGGGAGATTCATCCATCACGTCGTCGTGATAGAGCGAGCCGAGGTGAACGAGTTCACATGACACCCCTCCACGAACGACATCTCGCGAAATCATTGGGTCGCCAAGGGCGCCAGCCACCATTGTCAACACCGGTCGCAAGCGCTTACCGCCCGCAATGATGAGATGTTGCGCCAATTCGGTGAGATGCTCATCCGATGTTGTGACGGACGCGAGCAGTTCGTCTTCGATTCGCTGACGCTCGGCACCAAGCATCTCGATGAGTGGGAAGACGGAATCGGCCACGCACGCAGGCTACGCCGTTAAAGAACTCTTCGATAACACCTGCGCAATCATCGTCGCTTCGTTGGGCTTGACGCCCCTGGCCACCGGTAGGCTGGAGAAAAGAAAGACGACCTGAAAGGCGGATCATGTTCGAACGCTTCACTGACCGAGCCAGGCGGGTAGTCGTCCTCGCACAAGAGGAGGCCCGCCTTCTCAACCATGCCTACATCGGTAC
>JALRDI010000090.1 GCA_023257035.1 Ilumatobacteraceae bacterium
GGCGCGCTTCAGGCACCGCTCGTCAAGACCGCCGGACTGTTGCAGGCACTGCCACGCAACTTTGCCTACGGCCTTGCCGCAATTATCGACAAGCAGGCTGCCTGAGCAGCCACCCCGACCAAATAACAATTTTCAAACACATCGAAAGAGGAATACAAAATGTCGACCAAGGAAGAAATTCTCGACGCAATTTCAAACATGTCAGTCATCGAGCTCAAAGAGCTTCTTGACGCCTTCGAAGAGCGCTTCGAAGTAACCGCTGCAGCTCCTGTTGCTGTTGCAGCTGCTCCTGCAGCAGGTGGTGCTGGTGGCGACGCCGGCGCAGAAGAGAAGGACAACTTCGACGTCGTCCTCGCCGACGCCGGTGGCCAGAAGATCCAGGTCATCAAGGTTGTTCGCGAGCTCACGAGTCTCGGCCTCAAGGAAGCCAAGGATCTCGTTGACGGCGCACCAAAGCCAATTCTCGAAGGCGCAGCTAAGGCTGCCGCAGAGGAAGCAAAGGCCAAGCTCGAAGAGGCTGGCGCAACTGTCGAACTCAAGTGAGTAGTTAATTCGGCCTGACGGGCCCCGGGGAGTTCGCTCCCCGGGGCCCGTTGTCGTTTAATGGGTGAAAGGGTGCTTGACACGGGTGGTGCTGATTTCCTACGTTGTCGGCCACAGCACTCCGACAGAGTCGGTGGTGTCACGAATCGCCCGAAATGGCACGTTGACGATCCTCGCCCGACGGCGATAGGATCGCACGTTGCTGTGCGTCGTCGTCTGAACACTCCTCCCACTTGTGTTCTGTTGGCGCGCTCGCTTGACCGACTCGCAAGAAATTTGAGGTGAACCGTGGCCAGTTCGACCACCCGTGAGCGTTATTCATTTGGCAACCTCGAGGACCCATTAGAGCTCCCCGATTTGTTGGCAATTCAGCGCGAGAGCTTTAAGTGGTTCCTCGAAGAAGGATTGGCAAACACGTTCCGTGATATTTCGCCAATCAAGGACTTCTCAGAGAACCTTCAGCTCGAACTCGATTTCGATCCGTTTGACCCTGACCTTCGGCCGGAGCCGAAGTATTCAGTGGAGCACTGCCGTCAGCACAACATGACGTACCAGTCGCAGATTTTCGTTCGTGCTCGCTTCCTCAATGCGCACACCGGCGAGATCAAAGAACAGATGCAGTTCATGGGCGAATTCCCGATGATGACCGAAAAGGGAACGTTCATCATCAATGGCACAGAGCGCGTCGTCGTATCGCAGCTCGTCCGAAGCCCCGGCGTCATCTTCGAGCCAGGTGAGCGCTATCGCCTCCGTAACCTCACTAAGCACCAGCTCGTGAAGGGCACCATTCATCCGTACCGCGGTGAATGGATGGAATTCGACGTTGAGCATCGTCCCGGTAAGCACGTCACCTGCGGAACCCGAGTCGCCCGCAAGCGTCGTATCGGAATTTTCACGCTGCTCCGTGCGCTTGGGTACGACGAAGAGAACGCACCAGGCTTCCTCGAGCAGTTCGTTCGCCACTTCGACTTCCTCGAAGACCAGTGGGACAAAGAGCGTGACAACGCCCCAACACGCGAAGAATCGCTCGTTGAGATCTACAAGCGTGCCCGCCCAGGTGAGCCACCGACCGTTGAATCAGCCAAGGCATATTTCCGCAACGCGTTCTTCGAGAGCCGTCGCTATGACCTCAGCCGTGTCGGTCGCTACAAGCTGAATCGCAAGCTCGGTGCTGAGGTTGAGCGTTTGGGTCAGATCTTTGACCTCAGCGGAACCAACCTCGACGGCGAGCCATTGCTCGATCTCCCAGAAGAAGGTCAGCACGTCCTCAGCCGTTGCGAAGTGCTCGCAGCAGTTACGTACATGTTGAACCTGGTCAAGCAGGAGCCTGGATACCGTCTCGACGATCAGGACCACTTTGCCAACCGTCGTATCCGCTCGGTCGGCGAGTTGATTCAGAATCAGGTGCGAATCGGCCTCAGCCGTATGGAGCGTGTTGTTCGTGAGCGTATGACGACCCAAGACGTCGAAGCGATTACGCCGAACACCCTCGTCAACATTCGCCCAGTTCAGGCAGCGATCAAGGAGTTCTTCGGAACTTCTCAGCTCTCGCAGTTCATGGACCAGGTGAACCCGCTGTCGGGTCTTACCCACCGTCGTCGCCTTTCGGCACTTGGCCCTGGTGGTCTCAGCCGTGAGCGCGCCGGATTCGAAGTCCGCGACGTCCACTTCTCGCACTACGGACGTATGTGCCCGATCGAAACCCCTGAGGGTCCAAACATTGGTCTCATCGGCGGTCTCTCGAGCTTCGCTCGCGTAAATGAATTTGGATTCATCGAAAGCCCATACCGTCGAGTTGTCGACGGTCGAGTAACCGGTGAAATCGTGTACATGGCCGCGGACGAAGAAGAGGATTACGTCGTCGCTCAGGCAAACGCTCCGCTGAACCCAGACGGCACCTTCAAGAACCCTCGCGTTCTTGTCCGTCGTTCACCGCAAGCCGCAAGCCTTGACGATCTCCGCAAGATGCTCGAACAGGAGAGCTTCTTCGGTGCAACCACTGACATTGGTTACGTTGCCCCCGCCGAGGTTGACTTTATGGACGTCTCACCGAAGCAGATCGTTTCGGTCGCAACTGCACTCATCCCATTCCTCGAGCACGACGACGCAAACCGTGCGCTGATGGGCGCAAACATGCAGCGCCAGGCTGTGCCATTGCTGCGTGCAGAGGCTCCGTACATCGGTACTGGCATTGAGAATCGTGCAGCACGTGACGCTGCTGATCTCATCGAGGCCACCGAAGACGGCACCGTGACAGAAGTGACCGGTGAGACCATCACCGTGAACTACGCGAAGTCCGGCAAGACCACGTACCTCCTCTCGAAGTTCCGTCGTTCGAACCAAGACACCTGCATCAACCATCGCGTTCGCGTAACCGAAGGCGAAAAGGTGAAGAAGGGCACAGTTCTTGCAGACGGACCATCAACAGACCGTGGTGAACTCGCCCTCGGAAAGAACCTTCTCGTCGCATTCATGCCGTGGGAGGGCTACAACTTCGAGGACGCCATCATCCTGTCTGAGCGTCTCGTTAAAGACGACGTGTTGACCTCGATTCACATTCACGTTCATGAGATTGATGCCCGCGACACGAAGTTGGGTCCAGAAGAAATCTCTCGTGACATCCCGAACCTGTCAGACGACATCCTCGCTGACCTCGACGACCGCGGCATCATCCGCATCGGCGCCGAAGTTGGCCCGGGAGACGTGCTCGTCGGCAAGGTCACACCGAAGGGTGAAACCGAACTCACTCCAGAAGAGCGCCTCCTGCGCGCCATCTTCGGTGAGAAGGCTCGCGAAGTTCGCGACACGAGCCTCAAGGTGCCACACGGTGAGTCTGGCAAGGTCATCGACGTCAAGGTGTCGAATCGCGACGATGGAGACGAACTTGCTCCTGGTGTGAACCAGCTGGTTCGCGTGTACGTCGCTCAGACCCGCAAGATCTCGGTCGGCGACAAGCTCGCTGGACGTCACGGCAACAAGGGTGTTATCTCAAAGGTCCTCCCAGTCGAGGACATGCCGTACCTCGCTGACGGTTCACCGGTTGACATCATTCTTAACCCGCTCGGTGTTCCAAGCCGAATGAACGTCGG
>JALRDI010000102.1 GCA_023257035.1 Ilumatobacteraceae bacterium
AGCGATTTGAAAACGGTTGCTTATTACGTGCAGTCGGACGAAGCGACAGGGGTTCTGGATTCTCTGGCGGAACTGGACCCCGATTCGAGTGAGTCGATGTCAGGCGGTCTGGTTCGTCGGTCGCTCGATCGTGCGGCCACCGTTGAAGCTGCAACGATGGGGAATATCAGCACACTCAACCAGACGGGAGATTTACTGGCGCCGGAAATCAAATCGATCGAGTTTTCCTATTGGGATGGCCTGACGTGGCAATTGGAATGGAGTAGTGACGAATTTGGTGAATTGCCACTGGCTGTTCAAGTTCGAATTTATATGGTCGATCCCGTTCTCGCCGCGACAGAGAATGTGGACACGATTTCTGCTTTAGGGCCGGATTCGATGCGAGTTTTCTCACACATTGTCAGGCTACCGATGGCTGTACCCATTGAGTCCGAGGAAGAAGAGGATCTTTCGGAGGCAGGGTTATGATGCAGTCCATCAAGTCAACTCGCCAGGGTTTCTTTCTGGTGCTCGTACTGATCGTTGTCGCAATCGCGACGATGGCAGTCTACTCCTTCACCGATTTGATGCTTGCTTACGATGACTCGGCGTATTTGTCGGGCGATATTGTGCAAACTCGGGTCAATGTTGAGTCGGGTGCCGAGGCAGTCCGATTGTTACTCGCAGAGCCACCTGAACTTCGTGTTGACTATGGCGGCGTCTACAATAATCCACAGATGTTTCAGGCGGTGAATGTTTCGCTCGGAGACGATAATTCGACCCCTTCTAACTTCTCGATACTCGCGCCCGGGTTGAACGACGAGGGGCGATTGGCAGGCTTGAGATTTGGCCTGCAAAATGAGTCGGCAAGACTGAATATTAATGCGCTTCCAGTACTGGAAACCAGTTCAGCTGGAATGATGGCTTCTGCCTTGACCGCTACTGACGATGCTGATGAATCAAGTGAAGATGGAACAAGCGACAACATTGCGGTTTCGCTTCTGCTCACCCTGCCCGGAATGACGGAAGACATCGCTGACGCGATTCTTGACTGGTTGGACGAAGATGAAGAGGTACGGCCCTTTGGTGCGGAAGCTGAGTATTACTCGACACTGCCAACGCCGTATGTGCCCAAGAATGGGCCGGTGTTGAGCGTTGAGGAACTGTTGCTTGTGCGTGGTGTCACGCCAACGCTGCTGTTCGGCGCTGACGCAAATCGCAATGGGGTTTTGGATGGTGATGAACAACAACGGTTTGGGGCTACCGTCGAAACTGCCGGCTCACTGGGTTGGGCAGCCTACCTGACCGTGCACGGCGCCGAGGCGAGTAAACGCCGTGATGGCAGTCTGCGCGTCAATGTGAATCAGGATGATCTGGAATTGTTATACGAAGAGTTGTCAGAAGCTCTCGAGAATGATGACTACGCGACCTTCATCGCGGCTTATCGTATTGCGGGTCAGTCAAGTTCAGCGATGGCGCTACTGAGTGGAAATATTGGTAGCGGTCAGCAAGCCGAGGTCGAAGGTCGTTGGACTGCCGACCTGATGGGTGAATTTGATCTCAGCGGTGGAGGCGGCACTTCACTGACACAGATCCTTGATCTGGTTGGAGCGACAGTAACGGTTGGGAATGGCGATGACGCTAAGACTTACAGTTCTCCATTTTCAGAGGACCTTATCTCGATGGGGATCTACATGCCGATTTTAATGGACGCTTTGACCACTCAAGAGGTCGAAGTTATGCCGGGTCGGATTAATCTGAATGAGTGTCCTGCCGAACTTCTGTATGGCATACCTCTTTTACCAGAGGAAGCTGTTGAAGGAATTCTTGAAACGCGCGATGTGAATTCTGACGATCCGAATCGCCAGTTCGAAACATGGCCGCTGGTTGAGGGATTGGTGACTCTGGATGAGATGAGATTACTTACGCCGCTGGTCACCTGTGGTGGTGATGTGTTTCGGGCACAAGTGGTCGGGTACTTTGAGCAAAGTGGGGTGTCGAGTCGCGCCGAGGTGATCATCGACGCATCGACCGTGAATCCCAAAATCGTGTTGTGGCGTGA
>JALRDI010000288.1 GCA_023257035.1 Ilumatobacteraceae bacterium
CAACCAAGACGTCGAGGCCAACTTCGACCGCGAGTGAATGAAATTGACCCAACTCTTGTGGCTCGAGGGCAGCCGCTATCAACAGCACACAATCAGCACCCATAATGCGCGCATCGAGCACATCACGTTCCGAAACCGTGAAGTCTTTCCGAAGCACGGGCAGCGCACACGCTGACCTCGCTGCTTGCAAATCCTCGACTGACCCACCAAAGAAATCTTCATCTGTCAGAACCGACAGACATGATGCTCCACCAGCGGAATACTGCTGAGCGACCGTCGCTGGGTCAAGCCCGGCAAACAGATCACCCTTTGACGGCGAGCGACGTTTCACCTCAGAAATCACTGCAATGCCGTCAACCTTTGGATCGACCTTGGCAAGTGAATTCCTGAAGCCTCGAGCGACTCCAGCCTCACAGGCTTGCTCGTATAAGTCAGCGAGAGGCCGGTCGTCGCGAGCAGCCACCGCCCGGTGGGCGTCAAGAATGCGATCGAGGTACGTCGACATCGACGTGATCAGAACCCGAGTCGGCTTGACAACTCGCCGAGCAACGAATCGATCGGGACTCGGGTTTGCTCCATGGTGTCACGATCTCGAACAGTCACCGCATTGTCGTCAAGAGAATCAAAGTCGACCGTCACGCAAAGCGGAGTGCCGATCTCATCCTGTCGGCGGTAGCGACGCCCAATCGCTTGGGTTTCGTCATAGTCAGTCATGTATCGGTCACTCACCAGACGACGAACCTCTTGGGCAAGTGGAGTCAATGTGTCCTTCTTCGACAACGGCAACACCGCGACCTTGTAAGGAGCAAGGCGCGGGTGCAGGCGAAGCACCGTGCGAACTTCGTCGTTCACTTGCTCTTCGTCGTAGGCCGCGAGCAAGAAGGCCGCCATCGTTCGAGTTGCTCCAGCTGCAGGCTCAATGACGTAGGGCACATAACGCTCATTGGATGCCTGGTCAAAGAAATCAAGACGCTCTCCAGAGTGCTCGGCGTGCTGAGTGAGGTCATAATCGGTGCGCTGGGCAATTCCTTCGAGCTCGTCCCAACCCCACGGGAACATGAACTCGACATCAGCGGTACCCGTTGAATAGTGCGAGAGTTCATCGTCGTCATGAGCACGGAGTCGCAACATCGACTCAGGAATACCAAGATCGCGGTACCACTCGAGCCGATGCTGACACCAGTACTCGTACCACGACGGTCCTTCCGATGGAGGTACGAAGAATTCGAGCTCCATCTGCTCGAATTCTCGTGTCCGGAAAATCCAGTTCTGGGGGGTGATCTCATTTCTGAAGCTCTTCCCCACTTGAGCGATTCCAAACGGTGGACGCTTGCGGCTTGTCTGCAACACGTTAGAAAAGTTCGTAAACATTCCCTGAGCCGTCTCGGGCCGAAGGTAGGCATCAGCCCCGGCATCAGCAACAGGCCCTGCTTGAGTTTTGAACATCAAGTTGAATTGACGTGCTTCAGTAAATGAGCCGGTCTTGCCACAGTTCGGGCATGTATCAGGATCATCCAACTTGTCCTGACGGTGACGGGTTTTGCATTCGGTGCAATCAACAAGAGGGTCCGAGAAGTTGGCAAGGTGGCCCGATGCCTGCCACACCTGTGGCGGTCCGAGGATGGCGGCGTCAATCAGCACCACATCGTCACGCTGCTGGACCATTGCCCGAACCCAGGCATCTTTCACATTTCGCAGCAACAGCGAACCAAGCGGACCGTAGTCATAGGTTGACCGGAATCCGCCATAAATCTCAGCCGATGGGTACACAAACCCACGTCGCTTACAAAGGTTGACGATTTGATCGAGATCCGTTGCGGGCATGACCCACAGGTTACGGACATCAACCCCCAACGGCTCAATGGCGTTCGAACACGCCCACCGTTCGAAGCCGTCGTTCAATGTGATGTTCTAGCGCTCGTGTCGCGAGTGCCGTCACTTCACCCGTCGCAGGCGACTCTTCAAGAGCTAGCGCCTGTCGAAGACGACCGCCAAGGATGTCTCTCATTATCTCGAGCGCTGCAGGGGAAATTGATGCCCCCGAACGACACCGGCGGCACAACGCACCACCCTCATTGAGGTCAAACGCAACGAGCGCAGTC
>JALRDI010000228.1 GCA_023257035.1 Ilumatobacteraceae bacterium
GTGCTGGAGTCTCATTCATCTACAGGACAGAAGGCTAATTCGCCGTAATGCATCCATCGGAAAGGAGCGTGGCCCGCCGTTAGGTGCTGCAGCGCGTCAGAGGTTCACGAATCTGCGACGAATTCCGACAATCGCAGTTCCCGCGGCGAGAAGCGGCGTCAATACCAGTGCTGATACTGCCAACAGTTTCTTCACGTCGTGACGTGCAGATCTCGACAGATCACTAATTCTTCGGCGCTTGGCTTACCGAGATCATGATCTACATGTAACGGTTATCTGCGTGATTTCCTTCCGGCAAGCCTCAATCGCTGACGCTGAGAGTTGGGTGCGAACGAACCTCAACGATGTATGCGAAACATCCGGCGACTGGATGCCAAGTGAGCGTTTTCGCGGCGGCCAGATCGCAGCAACTCAGGCCTTGTCTGAATTTGATCCGAAAGGATACGCATCGAGGAGGAACGAGGTGTTACCTGTCGCCGCAAGAGGCGCGTCCTCGCTCTCGCCGTACATCCGCCACGGCCTACTCTCTCTTCCTGAGGTCTGGTCGCACGTCTCAGATTCGCCTGAACGAGACCGAGACAAATTTCGTGATGAGCTTCTATGGCAGGAGTACACCCGCCATCTTTACGCACGGCTAGGGCATCGACTCTCCCAACCACTTCGCCATCAACTCGGCGACCAACGGCCGGGCGACGGATGGTCGCAACGAGACGAAATGGCGTGCCTCAACTTCGCACTCAACGAACTTGAGGCTGACGGGTGGCTTCCAAACCAAACCCGCATGTGGCTCGCATCGCACTGGGCGATTCGGAGCAAAGCCGATTGGCAAGAGGGTGAACGACAGATGTTCAGCAACCTCCTTGACGGCTCGTATGCGAATCGTGCAGGTTGGCAGTGGACAATTGGTTCAGCAACAGGTCGTCCATATGGCTTCTCAAGGTGGCAGGTAGAAAAACGAGCTCCTGAGCTTTGCTCGAGCTGCACCTCAAAGCACTGCTGCCCCATCGAACAGTGGCCCGACGAGCCCGACCTCGAAGCACCACCCGGAGCACTACGTCTTCGTCGCGGTGAGTACCCTCCCGATGAACCCATTTACGCTGCGTTAGACCCGACTCGGACACCAGACCTCGTGTGGATCACCGCCGAGTCGTTAGGTGACAACGACCCAGCCCTTACTGCTCACCCAGATCTACCTGCAGTGTTCGTCTTTGACATTCCGCTACTGAAAAAACTCAACGTTCACCCGCGTCGACTGGTGTTTCTCACGGAATGCCTGATGGATCTATCACAACGGAGAGAAACACTTGTCGCGATCAGCGACCCGACAGAAGTTCTGCAATCTCACAACGTGGCCGTAACCGCTGCACCCGTCCCGGGCTTTCGATCGCATTCAAAGAAGGTTCGGCCAGCCGCTGTCTACCCCTGGCCCTGGCTTGCACCAATCTCTGATGCTCCACTTTCGTCGTTCAGTGCATGGCGGAGAACCCTCCCAGCATCGCTGAGCACGAACTCTCTTAAGCGCCAGAAGCAACGCAATCGTCGCCGGGAGTGACATGCCATCGTGTTGTAGTGGCGCACTAGCGCGTAGGGCGAAACCCCCGACCGCATGACGACATCCTTCAGGCGGGATCAGCAGTCATTGAACTCGGATACTGGGCGCACCCCTGCGGCCATCCGGGTGATCACCACCTCGCTTGGGTCTGGAGAACCCTCGATAAGCGAGCCCTCATCGTCAAAGGTGACGAATGGCTCACCCAACGATGCAAGTCCCAATTCAATTTCGCCAAATTTGCCGCTCGCGAAGCCATAACAAACCAGGCTCAGATCGACCCCCTCGACTTCCGACAACGAGAATCCAATAGAGAGTCCAGAATCGGTCGGAATCGCTTCGCTTGAATTGTTCTGAGACCAGCCAACGAGCTCACTAACGTCATTTCATGCGAGTTGCAGACAGGGCGCGGAGAGCGTCAACTCGGTTGTCGTTGAAGAATTGGTCTACCGCACTTCCGCTCGCGGTGTTCTGTATCTACGTGCTCAGCCCTGCGGTCAACAGCGGGGATGCGCGAATGACGTATCCGACAGCCGTCAGCGTCTATCAGTCGCTCGATCTGAAAATCCAGGACTTCCCCTCGGTATTGGAAATCGCACCTGCCTACGACACCACGACGCTCGACGACGAAATTTTCATGGCCTACCCGTGGCCAACCGCTCTGTTCCTCGTCCCCTCGGCTGCGTTCGCAGATGTCTTCTTTGGCGTCGATCCCGCGTCGATTTCTCTTTCTGACCCAAATCAGACTTGGCCATACGAAGTATTTACTGCTGCGGTTCTCATGGCAGTTGCTGCGCGATTGTTCCTTTTGGCGGTTCAACATCTTGGACGACGAGCACAATTCATCAGCGCAGTCGGTTTGACATTCGGGTCCGTCTGGTGGTCGGCGGCATCGCGTGGGATGTCACAGCATGCTGCTGCTGCACCATTTGTGGTGTTAATGCTGGTTCTCGTGGTCAGGGCACGGGTTTGCACGCGCCACCTGGAGTGGCTTGGCGCCGTCGTCGCCCTCGCCTTCGTTATGCGGCCAACGATGGCATTTGCTGTCGTGGTTTGTTCCCTATGGATTCTCCTACGCCACAGTCGGATCTTTCTCCGTTACGTCGGTGCCGGATTGTGTGTCGCCATTCCCTTCTTGTTGATCAATCTTGCAAGCTTCGGAACCGTATTGCCTGGCTATTACCGCTCGGGGCCTTTAGCCCAAGGCGATGTGTTCTCGGGACTTGCAGGAATACTTCTTTCGCCATCACGGGGGCTACTCATCACTTCGCCAATCGTGATCATTGCGCTGGCCGGACTGCTGCATCTCCGACGCGAGCGCATGTTTGATGATGGCGACATCGTCTTGATCACCATCGTCCTACTCAATCTGTTTGTGGTGGCCAGCTGGCCGAACTGGTGGGGTGGGTCAACGTTTGGGCCGCGCCTCCTTTCAGAAACAATGCCCATCATTTTTTTCTACGTTGCTGAAGGTGTGCAGTATCTGTCTCGAGGTGACAAGCGACAGCACTATTGGAACGTCTCGACCCAGCTGTTACTGCCATTACTTCTGTGCTGGGCGGTATTCGTCAACTCTCAAGGAGCAGCTTTGCGATCAACCCTGTGTTGGAATGCGGCACCGACCTTCATCGACGACTATCCGGAGAGACTGTGGAACTGGTCAGACCCTCAGTTTCTTCGTGGAATCAATGATGTCAAGGCTGGAGTTCCTGTCACTGAAGTGATTGCGGGAAGTTGCAGCAAATAACTCGCCGAGCAGCCAAACCTCAGAGTCTCCAAACCCCCTGAGCAGGATTCTCCGCTCCGACATATCGAGTGTCACTCAGTTCAGGAAGTCGTTCGACGAACGCTCAGAGTTTGATAACTCTGTACTGCCCTATTCGAATTTAGTCGTTACACAGCGAAGGGTTTTTCGAACCGTTGTACAACCGGTCAGCCCACGCTTGAGTTGGTTTAAGCAACTCGTCACGCTCCTCGGCAACCATAAAGTCCATCGGGCACAGCCAAACCTCCGGCCCGTCATCTGACTGCTTGACCGTCATGTGAACATGCGCCCATTCGTCCTGACCGAGAAGCACACCAATTGGCTGACCAATCTCGACGCGGTCACCCGGCTGAACGTTCATTGCGTCGAACATCTGTCGGGAGAGGACTGCCTGCTCAGCGATTTTTGCGCTATCCGCTGGCCCAGCCGATGGTTCAAGGCTGTAACTCACGACCTCTCCACCATCTGTGATGATCAACAGGTTCACCTGAAAGGCACCATCCGGTTGCCGCTCAACCACCTGTGCCTCCTTCAACGTGCCCGACACCGCCGATAGGACTGCGACCTCAGGCTCAGTGACGAAATAGTCGACTCCGTTGTGGAATTGGATTCTGATTTCATTGTCCTGTGTTGCGTACGGCTGAGATGCCCACATTGCGTCGAGGTCAGCAATGGGATGGCTGATGACTAATGGAGCAGGGTCGATTGAGGAAGTTGTCGGATCGTTTGTTGACTTCTGGTCCAGGTCGGCTTCGGGGGCAGCAGTGGACTGGGTGGTGGATTGGGGAACCCCAGTTGTTGGAGCTTCGTCCTCTCGCCCAGCCTCTGTTGGTTGATCGCTTGACGCACAAGCAGGGAGCAAGGCAGCACAATAAATCAGTGAAGCTATTAGTCGACCCATGATCAAATTATGACAGGCCGACGTAGAACACCAATCCCCTCATCGATTTCCACTACGTCCCCTACCCTTCGGGTATTAGTTTTCGGGCAGGAAACTCCCCCACAGGAGGACGCTCCCTGCTGGCACATGATGCACAAACCCTCGACAATCGAAGTGGCCCGGAATTCTTGCGCAATCCGAACCTCAAAAACGCTGGTCACGCCAGTCCAATGCGAGCGATGACAATCTCGGTACGAGGAATTAGTCCTACTGAGTCGCTGAAGCAGAAAGAGCGTCCTTGCTGTCACCCATCTCAAAGAATGGCGGTTTCCGAACACTGACCAGAAGCGCCTCCGTCGAGAGATGTACCTACCTAAGCAGTGCGACTTAAGGAGGTACTCATGAAACGAGCAGGGATTTACACCCGACTCTCACTTGCTGACGAGAACTCAACGTCCACGACACGCCAGAAAAAGGAGTGCGAGGATCACGCCAAGAGCCTGGGTCTTGAGGTCGTGTAGGTCGTCAATGACGAAGGGATCTCAGGATTCAAGGATGTCGAGCGCCCTGAATTTGATGAAGCGATCGAGGCTCTCGTGCGAGGCGACTTCGACACGCTCATCGTCTGGGAACTTGACCGTCTCACTCATCGAGGGATGGGTCACATCGGAACGCTCCTTGATCGACTGGACGGATCGGGTCGTCGCATCGTGTCCAAGATGGAGGGGATCGACACCTCACAGAGTCACGGTCGAATCATGGTCGCTCTTCTCTCTGAGATGGCTCGCACCAAATAGCGATACGTCGATCAGACTGAAGGCTCAGCGGAGAGAGCCACGAGAGATTCGTCGTATCTCTTCCGGCATTGCTCCTGGACCCATGACTGCAACCAGAGCTGCAGCGCGGTAATATTTCAAACGTGTTACATCGAAAATTTTCCGCCGCCGTTGCCGCTTTGTCGGTCGCAGCTTCGACATTCGCGACTTCTGGTCCTGCGAATGCACAGGTTTGGACTAGCAATGAAACGATCGGTTTCGTAGTCCACGGCGTTGGTTATGGACATGGTCGAGGCATGAGCCAATACGGGGCTTACGGATGGGCCGTCGATCATGGTTGGGACTGGCGAGAGATCCTCGACTTTTACTACGAGGGAACCACACTTGCGGACGTAGCAGATTCTGACCTCAGAGTTCGACTAACGCAATGGGATGGCAGCAGCGAAATCGTCGCCGTTTCCGTCAATGCCTCTGTGTCTGCTGCGCTAGGAGACCAAACCATCGCAACAGGGAGCTCCATTCGCCTCCTCAAGACTGGGACTAACTCGTTTACAATCCAGTCGGCGCCGGTAGCAACCTGCGGAACCGCTACGGACTACCCACTCCCTCGAGGACCTTTCAGCGATACCTCCATTCCACAAAGTGCGGTCAAAAGCGTTCAGTCTTATCTGCTGGGTAGAGGGTTCGCTCCAGGGCCGGTTGATGGAATTTATGGGCGAATGACATCTGCAGCTGTAGAACGATTTGAAGCATCCGTAGGACTGCCCATTGATGGAATCTGGACGGCAGAAGAGGCGTACCTCGCATCATTGCAGATTCTTCAAATTCCAAAGGATCAACTTGCAACCGGTTCCCGAGATTATGCAAGCGTCAGAGATCTACAGCGATTTCTCAATGACCAAGGATTCTCCGCAGGCCCTGTAGACGGCATTTTTGGTTCAATGACCGAATCGGCATTAAAACGCTTTGAGCAGGACGCAGGACTTCCAGTAGACGGCGTTTGGGGGCGGAGCGATGCAGAAACTGCGATAAGTCAAAAGTGGTCTGCCGGGTCTGCAGTTGCAGAATGGAGCAACGTCCAGGTCTCCGTTAGCGGACCGATAACACTTTCTGTTGGCGAAAATGAAACAAGCGGTAATGGAGCACACGCCATTGGAATTTGTTCTGGCAACCGGCTGACTCATTACCGAGGATCAGTCGAATTTCTACAAACAACTGATGGGACACGGCTGATCAACCAGCTTTCAGTCGAAAATTATCTAAGAGGCGTCATTCCGAAAGAGGTCAGCGCGTCCTGGGGAGATGCCGGAGGTGGGGCTGGGATGAATGCGCTGCGCGCCCAAGCTGTTGCCGCAAGGTCGTATGCCCTAGCGCAAAGCCGTTACATCTACGCAGAGACTTGCGACACGCAGAGTTGCCAAGTTTATGGTGGAGCAGGAACACGCTCATCGGTTGATGACGAGTTTCTACCAGTCGAAAAAAGCCAGACCGATACAGCGATAATTGAGACCAGCGGTAAAGTCCGAAAATGGTCCTCTGGTTCCAACTCGGGAACGGTTGCCTCAACAGAGTTTTCCTCCTCGAACGGCCCAACGACCGCAGGAGGGGCATTCCCCAGTGTGGCTGACCTGGGCGACTCGACATCAGTTAATCCAAATCACACCTGGACGCGAGTCATAACGTCAGATGAACTTGTAGCGAAATATCCGACCGCCGATTTAGACCTTGTTGCCACCGAGGTTGACCCAGCCTCGGCCTACGAGGGAATCTACTCACACCGCGTACGTCTCAATCAGAACACATATGTTTCCGCTAATTCGTTTCGACAGACGTTCGGGTTGTTGAGCCCGGGATTTTCGATCGAAAGATTAACCTCCTCCCGAGCCAGTGATCTCAAAATGGTGCAAATTGGCGACTCAGTTGGAGTTGGAGCATCCGCTAGGAACTTGGGTGGTGCGATCAAAGAATTTTCAGGGCATTTGTTTGCTGAGTCTCTCTTTAACAACCTCGAAAGCCGACCACTCGGCTCGTCGCCTCGATCAAACAACGGGCTTGAAGTTCTGGGGGAAATTTCGCAAGAAACAGATCTCGTAGTTATCGAACTGGGATATAACGGTGGACTGACAGCACAGTCAATTGACTCGGCAATGCGAATCCTCGAGAATAGAGGTTCACCACTTGTGGCCTGGATCAATCTTTCTGAGCGATCCGGAAATTACGAAGCATCAAACGCCAAACTGAGAGAAGCCCAAAGCCGGTGGTCCAATCTTGAAATTCTTGATTGGCAGGATGCAAGTTCGGAGACCTCACAGAACCGGTGGTTCGCAACTGATGGAATACATCTGACGACAACCGGAAACGCCGAATTCTCCGTTTGGCTTACATCCGAACTTTCGGCGATTCTGCAACTCTTCGAAAGCAATACCGACAGCCCAGATAATTGCGATGCTTCGAGCGTGTGCGAATCTACGACGGTAATCGTTACGGTTGATGTGCCGAATGGCCCGGTCGAATTCAAGAGTTCGGATACCTCAGCAGTAAGAAAAATTCAACAGTTTCTCGTTCAGTTCGGGTTTAAACCTGGACCTGTGGACGGAGATTTCGGCCGGATGACGCTCGCAGCGCTCAATCGCTTTCAGCAACAAAATGGCCTGCAAGTTACGAACCAATGGAGTTCAGTTGATGCCGAAAAGGCTAGAGAAATCGGGTCAGTCGTCACTAACACCGATCCCCAGACTCCATCAATCTTCCCTGCGGGTCCTCTTTCAGTTGGAAATGCTGATTCTTCATCGACCAAATTAGTTCAGCGCTATCTTTCGTTCGCTGGCCACAACCCGGGTCCGATCGACGGAATTTACGGAAGGATGACAGCAAGCGCTGTCACACGCTTCCAAGCATCAAAAGGGCTTCCTCAGTCCGGAACTTGGAGCAACGCCGAGCAAGCCGCCGCGTCGACATAAATTCTGTTAGCAACGCAGTACGCCTGCTTTGACTCCATTCGCACGACGCTAACGGCCAATCCCAAACTGACTCGAAGCTCAGCTCGACGAAAACTACCATCAGCATCGCTTGATGAATTGATCTCGAATAACAGCTTCTCCACTTTTATCGGTGAATTGTTGGAGCAATTTGTGTTGAAGGAAGAAAGAATTTCCGCCAACGAAGTAACAAATAGTCCAAACAGAACGATTACATCGTCGTCAGAACTTGAATAACGTTAATGTCAACATCATCTAGCCAATTGAAACGTTTTACGTTCCGAGGCGCGTTTTTCGTGTTGGCCGTAAACGTTTTACTTACTTCGTCAGTTCTCGCCACCAGACAAGCATCCACTGCCCTTGTGGAGCTCCCAACATCAGGTAACCAGCCCGCCGCAACCAAGACGCTCGACACCTCCACCGGCAGCATTGCGGTAACTAAAAGCTCACTCACCAATCGTCAGATCAAGGTCCTGATGAGCACAGCAGATTTGTTCCACGCGAACGTTTATGAACTTGATTCGAGCGACCACCTCATCATGAACGGCGCCCCTGCCGTCCTCGAACTACTTGCGAATACCGCCAAGAGTTTGACGGAAGGTGCTGCACAAATTGATGCTGCTCCAACTGTTCATGCATTCGGCGAGCTTTCTGCAGCGAGCCAGTGGCACCACAGCGATCTTTCAACAAGCACGATGTGGAGCCGTTCTTCCTCAACATCTAGCACCATTGTCGCTGTCATCGACACAGGAGTAAACCCAACTGCAGAACTCACTAATCGACTCGTTCCTGGATGGGACTTTGTCGACAATGACAATGATCCGTCGGAAGAATCCATTGCAGGGAACGCATACGGCCACGGAACATTTATTGCTCACGAAATTGCAGCGAATAAAGGTAACAATCAGGGTGGCTGGGGAGTTTGCGAATCATGCAAAATTATGCCGATACGAGCTCTAGGGGAAAACGGCTCTGGCTCAATGTGGACGGTCGCTGCAGCCATCGACTGGGCAGTTGCAAACGGCGCTGATGTAATCAACTTGTCACTCGGTTCATCATCCGGTGACTCAATTTCTTTCAACTCGGTGAAAAGGGCCGTCGAAAATGGCGTTGCGGTCGTTGCTGCTGCTGGCAACTCCGGAGAAAGATTCGACAAGTATCCCTCGTACCCTGCCGCGTACCCGAACGTGTTGAGCGTCGCATCACACAGTCAAGGGCGATCTCGATCTGGTTTCTCTAATTACTCAAGGTTCGTGGGTGGGGTCGACATTTCTGCACCAGGCAGTTCAATCTGGGCTGCAAGCCCCGATGACGACGGTCTTATCTGGGGGATGTCTGGGACCTCAATGGCAACTCCAATCGTCGCAGCCGTGGCTGCGATGACCAGAGCAACATTCCCCAACTACAGCACCCAACAGATCTACGACCGTCTGCGCGCCACTGCTGATCCGAACTCGTTCACAATGTATGGCTTTTTAAACGCAGTCGATGCCTTGAACACATCTCTAGCGACGCCTGCGTTACCTGCTGTTCAACAAGCTGAATCCGTTATCTATTTCAGTTCGAACTACGGAGATTCAGCAGACCCAGCGGCAATTACCTGCGAGACTGGAACGTCAGTCACCATCCCATCTAGCACTCTCTACACTCCAACTCGCGCCAACCACATTTGGACAGGCAAATGGAGCAAGGATTACATCGCGAAATCACCTCTGTACGTCTCTGGTGGCACGATTACTTGTGAGCCGACAACGCTTTACGCAGCATGGGACACGGTTCCAACGTGGAGTAGCAATGGTGGCGACGCATACAGGCATAATTCGCAATGTTCAGTTGGATACGAAGTCACCGCACCAACTCTGATCCCAACACGGAGTGGTTACACATTCACCGGATGGAACACTCGGCCAGATGGATCCGGCTACGGAGTTGCCGCAGGCGGCTCGTTCGAATGCGCCTACTACAACTTCCACGCTCAATGGCAAATCACGCCAACGACCTCGACAACACCGACTCCAACAACAACACCTACTACAACAACAACGCCCAACGCCGAAATTTCTCCAACAACAACACCACCCACTACAACAACAACGCCCAACGCCGAAATTTCTCCAACAACAACATCGACAACAACAACTACGACAACAACAACCACCTTGCCACCACCCCGACTGGCGCCCCCTCCAACAGTGGCTACGACGACCACCACGACGACGACAACAACACTTCCTCCGGCACCGAGAGCGCCTACCAAAATCAGCCCGCCAGTGGCTCAACCAATCGAGCAAACACCGGAGGAAACGGAAGAGAAAGCGACTGAAGAAACGCAACAGGTTCAACGAAGTGTGCAGAAGCAAATCGCTGCCAAAAAAATAAAGGTCTGGTTTTCGCGTTACGTCTCAACGCTTTTGAATGACTTTCTTTCCGGCGGAACACTTGTAGAAGATCTCAGTCGGGAATTTGATACCAATCCTGACTGGCTGGCTCTAGTCGCTGAAGCGAAAACACGTGTCCAGCCGCTTCGTGAGGCTGCGAGGTCCTACATGTTCAGCCAGGTTGCCGTCCTCACTAAAATTTGGTCACCGAAAGCGAAAACAACATGGTGAGTCAGCGAAAGATCGGGCGATGCCCCATTCACTGAAGACATCAAGAGAGGCAACCGCTCGGGCTAACGCTCGCACCACTCCTCATAAGAAAAATCCAACCACTGTTAAAACGAAGTGATTTCCCCAGTTTGAGGCCAGTACCCCATTACCCAAATCGCATCTTCAGCCGAAAACTGCCCCCAGTCGTAGTCCCCCTCACATGACGCTCGGATCTGTTGGTCAAGAGATCCACGAATACTCAGCATCTTTTCCATCTCCGAGCGAATCACTGCACGAGCCTCAGTCAACTCCTCTCCATTTTCCCAGAGACGCATGACCTCCTGAACGGCACCATTTAGAGGCTCGCTCGCCTTATTCTTCT
>JALRDI010000294.1 GCA_023257035.1 Ilumatobacteraceae bacterium
AGCGAGATTTGCCCTTAATTTTGGTGTCTGCTCATCGATCGCCGCGAGTATTCCCTCAACTCCGCCATAGGTGTTAATCAATTTCGCAGCTGTCTTTTCGCCAACCCCCGGCACCCCGGGAAGATTGTCGCTCGGGTCACCTCGAAGTGCGGCATATTCCACATAGAGCGCAGGCGTTACACCGGTGCGTTCGAGAATCCCCGCCTCGTCATATAAGGCGTAATCGCTCACCCCCCGCTTGTTGTACATCACCCGGATGTGAGGGTCAGCCACCAACTGGTACGAATCGCGGTCACCCGTGACCACGATCGCGTCGTCACCGCGAGCAGCAATCTCCGTCGCTGCTGTGGCGAGAATGTCATCTGCTTCCCAACCCGCGAGTTCGACATGATGGATACCAAGTGCAGTGAGTACCTCGCGGACGATCACCATCTGCTGTTTAAGTTCGTCCGGTGATGACTCACGCTGCGCCTTGTACTCGGGTTCAGCCTCATGGCGGAACGTCGGCTCAGGGCGATCAAACGCAACAAGCACTCCATCAGGTTCTTGATCTTTGAGCACATTGGTCAGCATCGACACAAACCCAAACACCGCATTTGTGACCTGACCGGATGACGTCGCCATGTCGGATGGCAACGCAAAAAACGCTCGGTATGTCAGTGAGTTTCCATCGATCAGAAGAAATTTCGCCACGGCGCGATCACTCTGGCCGAAGGTCGCCATCAATGATGCGATCAGCGACGTCACGCATTCGGGTGCGTTCGCTCATTGCGGTGCGCTGGATGAACGAGAACGCATCACCCTCTGACATCGAGCACTCGTCAATCAGGATTCCTTTTGCACGATCGACGAGTTTGCGGGCCGCTAACTGTTCACCAAGAGCATCGATCTCGCCAGTCAGATCCCTCAATTCTCGGAAGCGCCCGATCGCAACCTCGATGGCTGGAACAAGATCGCTGCGTTGAAACGGCTTCACCAGGAACGCGAGCGCCCCTGCATCGCGAGCCTGCTCAACCACCTCACGCTGCGAGAACGCAGTAAGCATCAATACTGCGCACAATTTTTCATCTGTGATCGTCGCAGCGGCAGTAAGTCCATCGGCACCAGGCATCTTCACGTCGAGAACCGCGAGGTCTGGCTGCAAATTGCGCACCAGATCAACAACTTCATCGCCACGGCCGGTTTCACCAACAACCTCGTAACCCTCTTCCTCGAGAGTTTCACGAAGGTCCATTCTGATGATGGCCTCATCTTCTGCGATTACCACCCTTATCGTCATGCTGACTCACTCATCGAATCGAGCAACTCATCTTGACGCTGCTGAAGTTCCTGGATACTTGACAACACATGCTCCCGATGGCGCAAGAGGGCATCCGCGTGTTTCCGAGCCTCTCCCGCATCTCGACTGGCCAACGGAGTTTCAGAGACCAGCGCTCTCAATTCGTGGTCAGCTGCTTCATCAGCGACCACCGTCAACTGCTCGTCTACTTGCGCAAGTTCTTCACGCAAAGTCGCGAGCCGCGAAACAGTTTGCGACAATCGACGTTCGACGAGCCATCTGGACATAGTCCACATGCTACGAGATTCGTGCCCCGAGTCGGATTCGAACCGACACTGGACGGTGTTTGAGACCGCTGCCTCTGCCGTTGGGCTACCGGGGCGACGTGAAGCAGGTTACCTTCTGACACCCCCGACCCGAGCCTCGTCGCTATGGAAATGTCTCAGTTACACCAACAGCGGGTCACCGCCGTCTAGCCTCGTACCGTGCTTGCATTCACCTTCCCCGGTCAGGGGTCACAACGACCTGGAATGGGACGCCCTTGGGCTAACCATGAAAGTTGGGAACTCGTCGAAGAAGCATCTGAAGTAGTCGGACGAGACGTAGCCCACCTGCTCCTCGACGCTGATGCGGACGAACTAAAGGACACCCGCAACGCTCAGCTCACCACATTTGTCTCAAGCCTGATGGTGCTCGATGCCGTTGAGCGCCTGGGAGTTTCGCCCGATGTGCTTGCAGGCCACAGCCTCGGGGAATACACCGCTCTAGCTGCTTCTGGTGCGCTTGGCTTCCCAGAAGGGGTCGCTCTCGTTCAAGCACGCGCCGATGCAATGCATGACGCAGGAAATGAACAACCGGGAACGATGGCGGCAGTACTTGGACTTGACGATGATCAAGTTGAAGTTGCCTGCAACCTCGCAGACGACGACGTCTGGGTCGCCAATTTCAATGCTCCAGGGCAAGTTGTCATTGCCGGCTCACCATCTGGTGTTGAAGCTGGTGGAGTGCACGCGAAATCTCTCGGTGCCAAAAAAGTGATGCCACTCCAGGTGTCTGGAGCATTTCATACTCCGTTTATGGCGGCCGCTCGAGAGCGTCTACGTGATGCGATTGCAGCGGCAGGTATTCGCGATAGCGAAATTGCCGTTGTCTCGAATGTCGACTCACAACCGCACTCCCTCGGTGAGGAGTGGACGGCGCTGCTCTCGGCGCAGCTTTCAAGCCCGGTCCGTTGGAAACACGGGCTTCAGTCGATGGCCGACATGGGTGTGACCGCATTCGCAGAACTAGGGCCCGGTGGTGTGTTGACGGGGATGGCGAAACGAACGCTCAAGGAAGCGAGGACGATCTCGGTTGCGACCCCTGAGGAACTCGACAAACTCCTCGAATGGCTTGGTGGAGAACCTGTGGCCGCCGCTCACGAGCACGAAGGTGAACATCTTTTCGCCCATGAGCGTCTCGTTGTCAGCCCGGCGGCCGGCATCTTCACCTCCGCTGGAATCGAAAATGGCACAGAGATCGCTGTCGGAACTGTGCTTGGCACCGTTGCTGACCAAGAAGTTCGATCACCATTTGCAGGAATTCTGCAGAGTTACATTGCGATCGACACCGAACGAGTAGCCGCTCGCCAGCCAATTGCTTGGCTTCGCGCTGACTGACCACAAGATCGAAGGAGAATACGTTGCCTGCAACCCGACCCGGGGTCAAAGGAGCCATCATCACCGGATGGGGAATGGCCCTTCCTGAGAAGGTCGTCACCAATCACGATCTTGCTCAAACTCTCGACACCAGCGATGAATGGATCGTTGCCCGCACCGGAATCCATGAACGCCATATCGGCGGAACGACCGCTGATCTGTCGATCGAGTCGGCTCAGGCAGCACTCGACATGGCCGGCGTCGCGCCCGAACAAATTGACGCCCTCATCTTGTCGACCACAACCCCAGACCGAGCATGGGGAACATCTGCTGTCATCCAAGACAAACTCGGCTTGAAGTGTGGTGCGTTCGATATCAACGCCGCGTGCTCAGGCTTCATGTACGGACTCGTCAACGCTCACGGCCTCATCGCAATGGGTGCCGAGCGAGTGCTCGTGATCGGAACCGACACGCTCTCACGCATTGTCGACTGGAATGATCGTGGCACCGCTCCGCTCTTTGCGGACGGCTCGGGGGCAATGGTCCTTGAAGCGGTCGATAACGGAGGCGGACAACTCCTCGGGTGGGATCTCGATGCTGACGGCAGTGCAAGCGAAATTCTCTGGGCCGACGTCGGAGGAACCGTCAACATGGAAGGTAAAGAGGTCTTCCGACGCGCTGTTCGAATCATGATGGACTCGGCAGAAAAGTCGATGGCTCATGCAGGAATTACCTCAGATGATCTCGCACTCATCGTCCCGCACCAGGCAAATATCCGCATCATCCAGGCCGCATGTGAGCGCCTCGGCGTTGAGATGGAACGTGCAGCCGTCACCATCGACCACACGGGCAACACGTCATCGGCCTCAATTCCGATGGCACTCTGCGAAGCGCTCAATGCTGGCCGGGTTGCACCTGGAGACCACATTTTGCTCGTTGGGTTCGGCGGAGGAATGACAGCAGCGAGCGCCGTACTGAAATGGGGAGGTACACAATGAGCAGAGTCGTTCTTGTCACCGGAGGCTCACGAGGAATTGGCCTTGCCATCGCACGAAGGTTTGCCGACCTCGGCGACAAAGTCGCTGTCACCTACAACAGTTCACCGCCTCCAGAAGGCCTCTTCGGTGTGAAATGTGACGTCACCTCAGCTGGCGACATTGATGCTGCGTTCACTGCGATCGAAGAAGAGTTCGGCTCCCCTGTCGAAATTCTCGTATCCAACGCAGGAATCACCCGAGACACCTTGTTACTGCGAATGGGGGCCGACGACTTTGAAGACGTCATCGATGCCAACCTCACTGCATCATTCCGCGTCACGAAACGAGCTGTTCAGCAGATGCTTCGGGCACGCAAAGGCCGAATCATCTATGTCTCA
>JALRDI010000306.1 GCA_023257035.1 Ilumatobacteraceae bacterium
TATAAAAAATAACAAAAAAAATATATGAAAGTATTTCTATAACATTAGGCCTTGTGTATTTAATCCGATTTTATCGTGTTAATCCTGTCTGATTAATTTTTTACGATTCCACTTGATAATTTGACTGTTTTATTGATGGTGATCGGCCACAGATCGTTACCTCGCGGTTCCAATATGAAGACTCGTACACCCTCGAGCGTTATCTCGCGACGGGAGGTTACGAGGGTCTCCGCGCTGCGTTGGCTCGCAGCCCACAGGACATGCACGAAGAGGTTCGTTCATCAACTCTTCTCGGTCGCGGCGGTGCAGGATTCCCGGCCGGAGTCAAGTGGGGGCTTACCCCTGAGGGTGTGTACCCGCGCTACCTCGTCGTCAACGGTGACGAGTCCGAGCCGGGCACCTACAAAGACCGCCTATTGATGGAGCGTGATCCGCATCAGCTCATCGAAGGATGTCTGATTGCTTGCTATGCGGCTGGCCTCTCTCGTTGTTTCTTGTACATCAGAGGTGAGATGGCTCTTGCCCAAGAGCGCGTCGCGGAAGCGTTGAACGACGCGTATGCCGCCGGCTATATCGGCAAGAACATTCTCGGGTCGTCGTTCAGCATCGACATCGTGTTGCACTGGGGAGCCGGTGCGTATGTCGTCGGCGAAGAAACTGCCCTTATCGAATCTCTTGAAGGTAACCGTGGAATGCCACGGCTGAAGCCGCCGTACTTCCCGGCAGCGATTGGTCTTTATGGCCAACCGACCATTGTGAACAACGTCGAAACGCTGTCGAATTTGCCGTTCATTGCAACGAAGGGTGCTGCTGAGTACACCGCAATCGGTACAGAGTCATCACCTGGCACGCGCATGGTTGCGGTTTCTGGTCATGTTCGTCGGCCCGGTGTGTACGAAATCATTAACGGCACGACAACATTCCGAGACCTGCTCTATGGCGAAGAGTTCTGCCAAGGAATTCGTGACGGAAATGAACTGAAAGCATTCGTCCCCGGTGGTGGATCGGCTCCATGGTTCCTTCCTGACCAACTCGACCTGCCGTTTGAAGGTCGCCTCGTTGGCGCAGCAGGTTCGATGCTCGGATCTGGTGCGATCATGGTGATGGACTCAACCACCGATATCCCGGCAGCAGCGCTCACGCTAACGAAGTTCTATGCCCACGAATCATGTGGCAAATGTGTTCCGTGCCGAGAGGGTGGAACCTGGCTGATGCGCATCCTTGAGCGTGTTGTTGAGGGCCATGGCACCACCGACGACCTCGAGCTTCTTCTTGAGGTGGGCGGATCGATTTGCCCGGGTGACATGCCGCACGCAGCAAGTGCTGACCTGCAACTTGAAGCGACACCATTCCCATACAAGATGACAACGATTTGTTTCGTTGGGCCATCGGCGTATGTGCCGGTGCATTCTGCGCTGACGTTGTTCCGCTCAGAGTTTGAATCGCGTGTCGCCCCGTCGCGGTCGCGGACCCGAATTCCGGTGACTGCGGTTGGAGGAGGCTCATGAGCGAGCAGTCTGTTGAGATCACCGTAAACGGGAAGACCGTCTCTGCGAAGCCCGGTGAAATGGTGATTGCCGCTGCGGAGCGTGCTGGAGAGTTCATCCCGCGGTTCTGCTACCACCCACGGATGTCATCTGTTGGCATGTGTCGCCAGTGCCTCGTTGAGATCGACACTGGGCGCGGCCCGATGTTGCAACCATCGTGCATGGTTCCGGTTGCACCAGGGATGACGGTCGATACCGAGTCGGATACGACGAAGCGTGCCCAAGAAGGAATTCTTGAACTACTTCTTGCAAACCATCCGCTCGACTGCCCTGTCTGTGACAAGGGTGGCGAATGTCCGCTACAAGATCAGGCATTCAGCCATGGTCCGGGTGAGAGCCGTTATGTAGAGGAGAAGCGTCACTACGAAAAGCCGATCGATATTTCGTCGCTCATCATGCTTGACCGTGAGCGTTGCGTGCTCTGTGACCGTTGTACCCGTTTCGCTGACGAAGTTGCTGGCGACCCACTCATTCACTTTGTTGAGCGTGGCAACGCCACCCAGGTGATGACGTACCCGGATGAGCCGTTCTCATCTCATTTCTCTGGAAACACCGCACAGATTTGTCCTGTTGGTGCGCTGACCGCGAAGCCCTATCGCTTCAAGGCGCGACCATGGGACCTCGAGCAGGTCAATAGCACGTGCACATCGTGCTCAGTTGGTTGCGAGATTTCTGTTCACTCGAGTCGTGATCGTGTGCTTCGTTATCAAGGAATTGATAACGACGACGTCAACTGGGGCTGGCTCTGTGACCGAGGACGATTCAATTTCGAATCGATTCACGCCGAGGGACGCGTGACTGAACCGCTCATCAATACGGCTGATGGTCACCAATCGACGTCATGGAATGCGGCGATGTCGATCACAACCGACCTCCTCAACGAGGCCTTGAGTGCGAAGGGTCCATCATCAATTGGTGTTATCGGTGGTGCTCGCGGCACCAACGAGGATGCTTGGGCATGGGCGCAACTGTGCTCGACGCTGGGAGTTGATCGTCACGATCCTCAACTCGGAGACGGGTTACCAAGTGCCCTGCTCGGAATGCCTCGAGCCTCGATTCGCGACATGGCATCAGCAGCAACTGTCGTGCTGATGGCACCAGATCTCAAAGAAGAACTTCCAGTGCTGTATCTCCGTTTGCGCGATGCAGTTATGAATGGCTCAACGAAGATCATCGAGTTCACTTCGACCGGAAGTGGCCTAACCCGTCACGCATGGCGCTCGGTTCATCATGGTGCTGGCGATATGTCGTCTGTGGTTTCAGAAACACTTGCTGACGCAGATGTACAGGCGCAACTTTCAAGCGGCTCAGTAGTGGTGATTGCTGGTCGGTCAAACCTCGCGACATCATCTGCGGTTGAGTTCGCAGCGATTCAGCAAGTGGTGAGCTCGATCGAAGGTGCATCGGTGCTACCTGCACTTCGTCGTGGCAACGTCGTCGGCGCCCTACAGGCAGGGCTTGCTCCGACTTCTGATGAGTTTGATACGTCATCGATCTTGACGGCCGCTGCATCGGGAGCAATCGAAGTTCTTGTCTTGCTCGGTAGCGATCCTCTGGCCGACTTCCCAGATCGTGCACTGGCGATCGCCGCACTAAAGGGCGCTGGTCGTGTGATTTCGATTACTGGTCACATGAACGCGTCAACGGTGACAGCAGATGTGGTGCTGCCTGCGGCTGTGATGTCGGAAAAGTCTGGAACAACGACCAACCTTGAAGGTCGTGTTTCTTCGGTTGCAAAGAAGGTCAATACGCCAGGAGTTGCTCGGGCCGACTGGATGATCGCAGTCGAACTTGCCGACCGCCTAGGTCACGATCTTGGCGTCACCTCTGTCGACGAGATTTTTGATCGGTTGGCATCATCTGGCGCTGGCCTCGGCTCGGTGTGGTCGGTGCCGTTCCAGCCGAACTCGACGGAAGTCAACGCGGCACCCAAGGGTGGTTACGAGATCGACCTCGTGGTTTCGCGGGTGATGTACGACGGCGGTGTTGCAACGGCATCATCTCCATCACTTGCTGGGCTTGCTAACGGTCGAGCGGTTGCGGTGAACCCTGCGGTGCTCGAGCAACTTGGAGTGGCGTCTGGCGACGTCGTCCGTTTGGTTTCCGAACAAGGCTCGGCAGAACTGCCGGTGTGCCCTGACGATCGTTTGGGACGTGAGACGGTATGGGCCGCCTTCGGGCAGCCCGAACGCGACAGCGGCCATGGCGATGTACGAGCGCTGATCTCTGCTGCTGCTCCAGTGAGCCGAGTCCGAATTGAGCGAGTGTCATGAACATGTTGAATCGCATTCCTTCTGCTGACCCGGTGCTCGATGCTGAGTCGTTCTGGTGGCAGCCACTCGCGGTTGTTGGCCTGAAGGTGCTCGTCGTGTTCGTAATCGGTCTTGTCGGAACGATGTTCATGGTCTGGTTCGAGCGGAAAATTGTCGCCGGTATGCAGAACCGTGTCGGTCCGAACAAAGCCGGTCCATTCGGTCTGTTGCAGACACTTGCTGACGGAACGAAGTTGTTCTTCAAAGAAGACCTCATTCCTGAAAAAGCAGACCCATTCGTGTTCCGGATCGCCCCGTTCCTTGCGTTTGTTCCAGCATTCTTGGTGTGGGCAGTGATCCCGCTAGGTGGAGATTTCACCGGTGGTCACGATGGCACGGTGACGTGGTTCGGCCAGGTCACCCGTGTGCAGCTCGCGGATCCTCCGATTGGTGTTCTGCTCGTGCTTGCTCTCTCATCAATTGCGGTATACGGAGTAATGCTCGCCGGTTGGTCGAGCGGGTCGAAGTACCCGTTGCTGGGTTCAGTGCGCGCTTCGGCACAGATGATTTCGTATGAGGCGGCGCTTGGTCTCAGCCTCGCAGCAGTGCTGATGACTGCAGGAACACTTTCAACGTCAGGCATCGTCTCAGCGCAGAGTTCAATCACAAACTGGCATCTTCTCTCGACAGGCATCGTTCCGTTCGTCGTGTTCCTCATTGCGATGACAGCAGAACTCAACCGCCCGCCCTTCGACCTTGTTGAAGCCGAGCAGGAACTCGTCGGCGGTTTCCACACGGAGTATTCATCAATTCGGTTCGCATTGTTCTTCCTTGCGGAGTTCATGAACGTCATTTCGATGAGCGCATTGCTCGTCACGCTGTTCCTCGGTGGGCCTCAGCCGTTGTATCTCGGAGGAGTTGACATCTTCGCCATTCTCGGACCGTTCGGCGGAACTGCATGGCTGTTGTTGAAGGTCTTCGCGTTCTTGTACATGTATGTGTGGTTCCGTGCGACGTTGCCACGTTTGCGTTATGACCAACTTATGAATCTCGGTTGGAAGGTGCTCATTCCGATTTCGCTCGCCAACATCATGGCGACGGCAGTGCTGAAGGTGGTGTTCTGATGCCGAAGGTTCCAGGTTTGGTGAAGGGACTCGGGATCACCTTCAACACGATGATGCGTACCCTGACCAAGGGTTCGAACACCATCCAGTACCCACACGAGAAGGAAGCGCCGCCGATCCGCGCTCGTGGAGTCATTGCGCTACACCAGGACAACTGCACGTCCTGCATGCTCTGCTCACGCTCCTGTCCGGACTGGTGCATTTACATCGAGGCGCACAAGGAGCTTGCCCCACCGCGTCGCGAGGG
>JALRDI010000307.1 GCA_023257035.1 Ilumatobacteraceae bacterium
GCTCCTGCGAGTCGACCGACGAGAATCGCGGTGCGGCTACTCGGTGCAACGAGAAGCCGGTCAAAGAAACCGGTTTCGATATCGGTCGCGAGAGCGGTAGCGCTGGTGACCGAGCCGAACAGCACCCCTTGCACGACTGAACCGGCGAGGGCGAAGTCAAGGAACGAATCGACCTTTGGGAAGCCTGGGATGTTGATCGCTCGGGCAAAAGCCGATGTGCCAAGTGCAACGAAGAAGAGCGGGAAGACCAGCGATGGCACGACGAGGCTTGGTTGACGAACAAGCGACATCACCGAACGTGATGAAAGTGCGCCGATCTGGTCTCGGCGGCGAAGTGCGATGGTGCTCATGACGCACCTTCAAGTCGATGGCCGGTTGCCTCGGCGAATACGTCATCGAGGCTTGGTGCGCGCAACTCGAGGTGTTCAACTGCGATGCCTTTGGCGTCGAGTGCTCTGACGACGTTCGAGACGTCGCCCGCACCCTGGGTGAGGCCAACGCCGAGCGTGCCTTCGGCGGTCGGCCGTGCCTCTCCAAATTGTGCGAGTACTTCTCGTGCAGATTCGACATGGTCGTCGGCAACTGAGATCAGGAGTGTTGGGGCGCCAACATCTGTTTTCAGGGCGTCGGGCCGACCTTCCTTGACGATTTTTCCGTTGTCGATGATCGCAACGCGATCTGCGAGCTGGTCGGCCTCTTCGAGATACTGGGTCGTGAGCAGCACGGTGGTGCCGTCGTTGTTGAGACGACGGATTTCTTCCCACAGAGACATACGGCTCATGGGGTCGAGACCGGTTGTCGGTTCGTCGAGGAACAGCACAGTGGGTTCATGGATGAGGGCGAGGGCGAGATCGAGGCGACGGCGCATTCCGCCCGAGTAGGTGCCAACGCGGCGATCACCGGCAGCTGACAGCCCGACTCGTTCAAGAAGTTCGCCGGCACGCTCGGCCTGAGAGTTTCGAGGGATGCCGTACAACACTGCTTGCAGTCTCAGGAGTTCGGTTCCGGTCATCAGTGGGTCGATAGCTGCGTCTTGAAGTGCAACGCCGATACTGCGACGTACTGCATCGGCATCGTTGACGATGTCGAATCCTGCGACCGAGGCCGAACCACCATTTGGCTTGAGCAGGGTCGTGAGAATGCGCACCGTGGTGCTTTTGCCAGCGCCGTTTGGCCCAAGAAACCCGAACACCTCACCAGCGGTGACTTCGAGGTTGACACCGTCAACGGCGCGAACTTCGTCCTCGCCAGTTCCGAAGGTACGAACAAGATCGCGAGCGATGATGGGGGACTGCGTCGTTGAAGACATGTGGGTCAGGCTATGCCGAGACTGAACGATGTATTGGGTTTGGAACGAAGAAGCTCGACTCACCGGTTTTCGCTCAAACCCGAATTTGTTGAACGAAGCGCTGTGACACTCGTAGCTCATTTCCGTCTCTGTAAACGACTGATGCCGGCCAAACCCTCACGGACGACGACATGACAAGTAGTGCAAGCACAAGATTTTTCACAAGCGTGCTCAATATGAATATCGTTCGCCAGTGCTGCATCACAGATC
>JALRDI010000345.1 GCA_023257035.1 Ilumatobacteraceae bacterium
TGTAGTACGGGATGTCTTGATGCCATGGAGTTCGCTGAGCGGTGCCTGGTTCTTTCACCAGCATGTGGTCATGGAAGAACCGAACCTGCTGCGAGCCCATCAACTCTGATGCGAGGTGAGCAAGCGCAGGTAACCGAACGACCTGTTCGACTTCTGGAACACGCTGCCATGAGCAGAAATCTTCAATAAACGAACCGTCCTCTTCAGCACTTGCACGTTTTGCCAGCGGTGAAAGATTGTTGATGTTCGCCTCGATTGCAGCGGCGACCATGCCTACTTCTTCTTCATTGAGAGCCTGGCGGATGACGACAGCTCCGTGTTGTTGATACTCAGAGCGCAGGTTCATTCCTTCAGTCTTCCATGCAGAGAAACGACTCGTTACGTGTCCCGTCATTCAACAACACCAACAAGGCTCTCCACACGGCAGGAACACAGGAAACGATTTAGTCTTCATCTATGTACGGAGCAGCAATTACGGCGGTGTCATGCCTTCGGGCAAACACCGAAGCTCACATTGCATGGATGGTCTCGTCAAAGGGGTTACCAGCCCACGATCCCACCGAGGTAGTCACTCTCACGGCAGGAGGCGGCTACATCGGGTCGCTGTGCAACGGCATTTTGAACCAGCATGTCGAATTCATTCCTGGATCAACTCGGGGGCGACTCGTCAACATCGAACTCTCAGGTACCGACGCTCTCATTGCAGGAATTCCCGATGGCGGGATCGCCACCGTCGCAATCGCTCCAGCTGCAGTGCTTCCAGAACCACTCTGGGCGGCGCTTCTAGAGCGAACACCAGTAATGCTCTCGGCCACCATCGAAAATGGAACTCTGGACGGGTTCACACTGGGCCCCGTTGATGACGCAATTGAAGGATCAGGAACTCGATCCGAACTCAGCGATCAACAGCTTCGATCGTGCTTTGTTCCAGTACAACGACTTGCCGTCTTTGGTAACGGCCCTATTGTCGACGCACTTACAACCTACGCCTCTGCACTCGGATGGCAGGTTGCAGCTGCAGGTGAACCAGAGCGCGGAATTGGTCTTATGAACGCTCTGTCACATATCGACTCTGCAGTCATCATGGGCCATGACGTCGAATCTTCAAGTCGAGTACTTGAGGCCGCACTCGAAAGTGATGCTGGCTACATCGGCTCGATCGGTGCGCCCCGCATGCAAGACCAACGAGCAGACTGGCTTGCGTATCGAGGCGTGACCGACTTGTCTCGGGTGCATGGCCCTGCAGGTCTCGACATCGCAGCCAGCAACTCCGCCGAAATCGCCCTTTCGGTCATTGCAGAGGCAGTTGGTCACCACAACCGACGTGCCAGCGCGGAATAGATCTCGATACAGAACGTTCTTACAATGAGAGAAATCACCACAGGAGAAACGTGATGGACCATCAACAAGACCCAAAGAAGATGCTGACATCGATTTGGTCGTTGGACGCGGCTGGTGAACTTGACCCTGATGAAAACTGCAGCCCCACAAAGCAGTGCCGCAATACAAAAGATATGACCTTCGATGGTTATGCACCCGAGGGCACTGATATTGGTGAAGCGTGGCGAGCCTTGTTGCGCCGCGAAGGGAAGATGGCCAACAACGGAGAATCCATTCGCGACCTTGTCTTGGGAAATTCGCACCGCGAGGACTGATCTGAGATGCCAGCGGCGTTCCCGCCATCTGATGTCGCTGGACTTACCAACGACCTAACCGCAACTGGGTACATTCCAGACCGCGGGTTGGCCACTGCAGCATTTCTTGCCCTGAAGCTCGGAAGGCCACTCCTCCTCGAGGGTGAGGTCGGTGTGGGTAAAACTGAACTCGCAAAAACATTCGCTGCGATGTTCAACCGTGACCTCATCAGGTTGCAGTGTTTTGAAGGAATTGATGCTGGTCAGGCTCTCTACGAATGGGACTATGCCCGCCAGATGCTTGCGGTGCGTGCCCTCAGCGGGGTTCAAGGCACCGACGTTGACGCTGTAGATGATCTCTTTAGTGAGTCGTATCTCGTTGAACGACCCCTGCTTAGCGCGGTAAAGGCCGGCGATCGTGCCGTGTTGCTCATTGACGAAGTTGATCGCGCCGATGATGAATTCGAGGCATTCCTGCTCGAGTTGCTCTCAGATTTTCAGGTGACGATTCCCGAACTTGGAACAATCTCTGCTGCTACTAAGCCGATCGTGATCTTGACATCCAATCGCACCCGTGAATTGCATGACGCGCTGAAGCGGCGTTGTCTCTATCACTGGATCGGCTTTCCTGCCCCCGAGCGCGAGCTCCAAATTGTGGCTGCTCGACTGCCTGGCATCAGCGAAGCAATGTCAACTCAAATTGTTACAGCGGTGAATCGCCTGCGCGACATGGATCTCACGAAACCGCCTGGTGTGGCTGAAACCCTCGATTGGGCGACCGCCCTTGACGCCATTGGCGCAGAGGACCTCACAGAAGAACACGCCGCTGACACCCTTGGTGCTGTCCTCAAAGATCGTGACGACCTCGAGCTTGTTGGAGAGGCGATCGGTCATGTCGTTGACGGTCACTGACGGCGGGTTTACCCAACTCTTCGTCGACTTCTCTGGCGCCCTTCGCGAAGCAGGCCTTCCAATCGGGACTGATGATGTCATGGCATTGTGTCAAGCCGTCACTGAACTCAACCCGACCGACATCATGGACACCTACTGGGCTGGTCGAACCACATTGGTCACCCGACGCGAACACATTCCGGTCTATGACAACGTGTTCCGCCACTTCTTCCTCGACGAGGAGCTATCAGCGCCAGACGACCCTCGGCTAACAATGCGAGCAGCGACAAACTCGCAAGGCGTTCTCGAAGTTCCCGATACGGAGTCGTCAGGAAATGAATCAAACGACGAAGAGATCACTCTTGGGTACATGGCGTCACCAGCAGATGTTCGACGGAACAAACATTTCTCTGAGTGCACCCCAGAAGAGTTGGCCGCCCTCAGGCGAATCATGTCGACGATTCGCGTAACCCCTCCTCGGCGACGGACACGTCGCAAAGAGCCAGCTACACGCGGTAGGTCGTTACACCTCCGAAAGATGGTGCTTGAAACCATGCGGCGACATGGTGAACCCAATGTGTTCATTCACTCGCGTCGGCGTCGGCGTGTTCGACCTCTCATTTTGTTACTCGACGTCTCCGGTTCGATGGCGGACTATTCGCGAAACCTTCTTCAGTTTGCCTACTCGACTCGACGTGCATCCGGGCGTGTTGAGGTGTTCTGTTTTGGCACTCGACTCACTCGTATTACTCGCCAACTTGATCGGCGGCGTCCAGACGAAGCCATGGCCGATGCAGCGCAAGCCGTCTTTGATTGGGACGGCGGCACCCGCATCGGTGACAGCATTGCAACGTTTGTTCAGAAATGGGGTCGTCGCGGAATGGCACGAGGTGGAATCGTCGTCATCTGCTCTGACGGTCTCGACCGAGGCGACCCTGAAGCACTCGATGACGCATTGGAGCGTCTCGAGCGACTGTGTCACCGAATCGTGTGGATGAATCCACACGTCGGCGACAACACCGAGATTGTTCCAAACAGCGTCGGCATGCTCGTTGCAGAGCCGTACATCGACAAACTGCTCTCAGGCCACAACCTGAGAAGCTTGGAAGAGTTCGCCCGCATCTTGCCCGAACTCGGTTAGGAGATCAGCATGAATTTCAGCATTTCGATCGTCGCCGAGGGCGACCGCGAAATCACGCTCGACGAGGTTGTCGAGCTTGCCGACGCAGTTGCCTCACTGAATGGTGTCGCAAGCGGAGCTGGATCATTTTCGTACGGCGCCCAGATCGTGGTCGATGCGCCAAATTCTGATGAAGCGGTCGACCTTGCGATTCCACTCTTCATTGATGCTGCCCGTCGAGCGGGTCTTCCCGAATGGCCAGTCACACGAGCGGAAACCATTAGCGAAATCGATGAACTCGAGGAACTTGACCCGTGATTCGCCTCGGCTCGCTTGCCGGATACCCGTTCGAGGGTCCTCGTGTCTTAGCTGGCTGGACCGCGCCTGCCAAGCCGGCGGTCTACGCAATCCTCTGTCGAAACGATCCTGAAGGAAAGCCGAACGATTACTCAGTGATCTATGTCGGTCACTCTGATGACCTCTCTCAAGAGCGCTTCCCGTTCAGGCACCCCCATGCCTCAGCGTGGACAAAACGAGCGGGCTCAAAGTGGAATTTGCACATCTGCACCTACGAGGTGCCAGGCGGCATGCGATCACACCGGGATCAAATTTCTCAGGAACTCATCGCTGTCTACAAGCCAACCTGTAACCCTGAGCAATATGACCGCCAGTGGCGAGCCGAGTGGATCGGTTCGTACTCGGCGCCAACAACAGCTCCTCTGACGACGTCAACTGAGGTTGACGCCAAAGATCTGTAGACGCTTCTACCTGCGGAAGCCGACACCGTCGAGTTGACGGGTGCGACGCGTTCCCATCGCCGGTTTTGCCGGTGGACGCTCAGTGCCCTCCGGCTCAGGCTGGTAGGTCGCTCCGGTCACAATGCCTTCGGCCATCCCGTAGAGCAATGGCAATGCTCCAGCGATGACCCCGCCAGTCTGATTAATGCGTTCTACGCCTGGGGCAATTACTTCGGCATTCTTTTTGATATCCCAGACAACGTCCGCGCACTCCTCAAGTTTTCCAGCAACTTGAGTGAGTTGTCCGCCGACGATGTAGAGGTAGATCGCAAGACCTGCAATCAGCAGAGCGATATCAATCACGGTGAGAACGACAAGTGTGGTCATGAGCGCACCTTCTCTAGTACACGGCCAAGGAATAAGTGGTGTTCGAGGCCTTCTGCGAGCACGGCGTCAACTCGGACAGCAGTTTCACCGATCAGAGCAGTGTCATCCGTGTTTGCCTTCGCCTGGTCGAGAGTCGCTTTGATCATCGACACCCTGGTGTCAATCGTTCGCACCAGCACGACGAGGATCGTGAGTAGTGCTGCAACAGCAAGCACGACCACAAAGCCGAGCACAATCGCCCACCACCACAATGTTTCCTGTGAATCAGTCAGTGCCAACATGTCAGCCTCCCAACTTCTGACGACCGCGTCGGAGTCCATCGACGATGATGGTCGCTGAATCAATCGTCGTATTGAGTTCTGAAAGTGCTGCCGTGTGTGTCACAGCATCTTCGAGACCGCTGTTAATGCGTTGTGCTTGGCCTCCAATTGAACGAGCGAGAAGAAGGATCGGAACAACGAGGGCTACGACAACGAGCACGATTGCGATGCCAATGATGTACCCGATAGCGAAACCTGCGTCGGTTGCTGCAATGAGTGAAGTCATTTCATCCTCCTCAGATCGACTCGGTGAAATCTCGTACTGGCTTCAGCGATGCGTTCACTGAAGGGAGCACCGACGGAACAGTTGATGTTCGTTCGGCGATCACTCTGACACCACCTTCGAGAGCGTCGAGGGAACGACGCACTGCAACGAGGTGAAGGATTACTCGGATGAGTCCGAGCGCTGCCGCCGCAACGATAAGGCCGGCAACGATAAGTGTGACGATTGCTGCTACTGCCATTTCTCCCCCTTAGCCAAGCAACTTTCCGACGGAGCCGGCGTAAC
Source organism: Ilumatobacteraceae bacterium (assembly GCA_023257035.1). Lineage (GTDB taxonomy): Bacteria > Actinomycetota > Acidimicrobiia > Acidimicrobiales > Ilumatobacteraceae > Casp-actino5. The sequence goes on from JALRDI010000345.1 coordinate 5,598, forward strand.
GGACAGCTCCATCAGCAACTTCTTCGATAGTTCGATCAGTCGTGGCAAGCAGGTCAGGTGCACCGTCGATTTCACCGATGAGTGCAACTCCACCCGCAAGGGCGTCGTCTGCGGCTCCACGAATGCGCTCGAGTGCGCCGAGTACACGGCTCAGCAATGCGAGCAGTACCGGAATCACTACAACGATAAGAATGATGTTTCCAAGTCCCCAAAGTGTCATGAGTCCCCCTTTTAACGACCGGTTGGTTGTGGTTGGTACGGCATGAAGAAACGTCGGAAAACTCGGAGGAGGGCCATGCGGGCTGCTCGAGCGGTAATTGCAAGACCACTTGCTGCTTTCGCTCCGGTCACACTGTTCGGGTCGAGGCCCTGCGCGATGGCATCCAGGCGACTTTGCATGTTGACGCCAAATTCCTGAAGCAGGACTGCGGTCACGTCGGCGACAAGTCCTCGGCCGTATTGAGCAGCCGCACCTGAGATCGTGAGGTCGAGCGACACGTCGACGCGGGTTCCTCCGCCAAGCGGCACAAGGGCTGCAGTGAGCGCGAGTTCGGCCTGACCACGACCTTTTCGATCAGCACCCGACGCATCAACCGTGATCGTCCGATTTGCTTCGTCGCGATCGCGAATCTCCGCTGACCCGGCAAATTCGAGTTTGACCGGGCCGGCTTTGATGATGACGTCGCCCTCAAAGCGATCGTCACCGGTTTGATCGGTGAGGTTTGTTCCAGGAAGACAAGCCGCCACCTGCGGAATGTCTCCGAAGAATGTCCAAACCGATTCAATCGGTTGAGACACCTCCACTTGTTGCGTTATCAGCATGAGGCCTCCTGAACGAGGTACGAGGCCGGATTCTCTTTGAACGAGTACCGGCAACCGGGACAACAGAAGTAATACGTCACACCTTCGTGCTCGTATGACTTCGAAGATGAATCAGCAGCGACCGTCATATTGCAGACAGGGTCAACCGCTTGAGGAGTACGTTCAACGACCGCCCCACCGCCTGGCAGTTCTCCGGCCGCTCGCCGACGTACAAGATCGGCAAGGATGGCGACCGCCATCTCTCGATGGGTTGTGTGACCAAGATCAGCACCAGCTGGGATATGCATTCGGTCTAGCGACACTTCAGACACTCCATGATCGGCTAGGAATCCACGGAGCGCCTCTCCTCGCTTGGCTGATGCGACAACACCAAGATACGCCGGATCAACCGAGGCAGCGGCGAGCAGCACATCTTCATCGCCATGGCCTTGGGTCGCAACGACAACAACCGAGTGCTGGTTAATCGAGTTGGCACTGAATTCATCGCCATCGATGAGTTCAACTCGCCAGTCGAGGAGACGAGCCATTTCAGTCAGCGTCACCGCCATTGGAGATCGGCCGACAACGACTAGGCGTGGAGAGTTCTGGGCGGGCTCAATGTAGATCTGCAGTGCGCCATCGCTCTGACAAGAAATCGGAACCGTGACCACCCCGTTAGGGATGTGCATCGCCTCAAGTTCTTCGCTTTGCCCGAGCCACACCAAACGCGCTTCACCTGACTCAATGACATCGAGCGCTTCGCGAATAAGCACCGGCTCCGCACAAGCTCCTCCGACCCAACCCACGACCTCTCCGGCAGCGGTCACGATCGCTCGTGATCCTGTATGGCCAGATGATGGAGCCTGACGCCATACGACGGTGGCGAGCGCGAAGGGCTCTCCCGATTGGGAGAGTTCCAGCGCGCGTTGCATCACGCCCCAGCCGTCGGTCGGAGATGTCACGGAGCGTCAGTCCTTACTGGTGGAGCACCTGAGATATCGCTGCGAGTGGCGATGGCTTCATGAACACGGTCAGGGAGCAATGGCATATCAATATTTCGCACGCCGAGGTGCTCCACCGCGTTCATCACGGCGTTCACGAATGCTGCAGGGCCACCGACGGTTGCGCATTCGCCAATACCTTTCGCGCCGATCGGATGGTGCGGACATGGTGTCACCACTTCGTGGAGTTCGAATCCAGGCGTCTCCCATGCGGTTGGCAGGAGGTAATCCATGTAGTTGGAGCCCACACAGTTGCCTTCAGCATCGAAGGTGATGAACTGCATGCTCGCCATGGCGTAGGCCTCGGTGAGTCCACCCATGATCTGACCTTCGACGATCATCGGGTTGATTCGGACACCACAATCGTCGACTGCGACCATTCTGAGCACGTCCCATACTCCTGTCTCAGGATCAACTTCGACGGTTGCAACGTAAGCAGCAAATGGCCATGTGAGGTTCGGTGGGTCGTAGTACGCAGTGTTCTCGAGGCCTGGCTCCATGCCGTCTGGCATGTTCGAATAGGCCGCCATTGCGCACTCTTGGATTGTCACACCTCGGTCAGGTGATGACCGCACATAGAACCTTCCGAGCTCCCACTCGATGTCCTCTTCTGAAACCTCAAGAAGGTGGGCGGCAATCTTTCGTGACTTCGCTCGAATCTTCCGAGCGACCATTGCGACCGCAGCACCAGCGACAGGGGTGGACCGCGATGCGTAGGTACCCATACCGAATGGTGCGGTGTCAGTGTCGCCCTCTTCGACGACGACGTCATCGGCGGGGATACCAAGCTCGTGAGCCACGATCTGCGCCCATGTCGTTTCGTGGCCCTGACCTTGCGTCTTTGCTCCTGTGCGCAGGATCGCCTTGCCGGTCATGTGCACGCGAAGTTCGGCGGAGTCAAACATCTTGATACCCAAGATGTCGTACTCACGGCTGTTACCTGCGCCGAGCGGTTCGGTCATTGTCGAGATGCCAATCCCGAGATATCGACCGTTCTTTCGTGCCTCTTCCTGGTCTTTCAGGAACTGTTCATATCCAATGGCTTCAAGGGCAACGTCAAGGCATTTGCCGTATTGGCCCGAGTCGGTGAGGAACCCGAACGGTGTGCGATGCGGGAAGTCATCATCACGAACAAGGTTGATACGACGGAATTCGGCTTGGTCCATTCCGAGGTCATCAGCCGCTGCCTGAATCATGCGTTCTTGGAAGAACATCGCTTCGGTCACTCTGAACGAACATCGATATGCCACTCCGCCTGGTGCCTTATTCGTGTAATAACCCTCCGCAGTGAGATGAGCTGCGGGGATGTCGTAGCACGCAAACGCCGAGTGCATCAGTCCGATCTTGAACTTGCTTGGCTGAGCATCGGAGAAGAACGCACCGTGGTCGGAGATGGTGTGCATCCGAACACCGAGGATCTTGCCATCCTTGCGAACGGCCATCTGCCCCTTGAGGTAGACATCGCGACCGAAACCAGTCGAAATGAGGTTGCCGGTTTTGTCTTCAATCCACTTCACCGGACGTTCGGTAAGGATCGAGGCAAGGATGGAGATGACATAACCCGGATACACCGGCACTTTGTTTCCGAAGCCGCCACCGAGGTCAGGGGAGATGATTCGGATCATGTGCTCTGGCAATTCAGCCACGAGGGCGACGGCAGCACGAATAATGTGCGGCGCCTGAGTGGTCATGTAGACGGTGAGTTTGCCGGTCGACCGATCGAAGTCTGCGATCGAACCGCAGGGCTCGAGCGGTGACGGGTGTGAGCGCGGGTAATGCAACTCAATCTCAGACACGACATCAGCTTCTTCGAACGCTTTGTCGGTTGCTGGGCGGTCGCCAACTTCCCAATCGAACACCTTGTTATCAGGCTGGTTCTCTTTGTCATCACGAATGAGGGTCGCGCCTGACGCCATTGCCTGATCAGGGTTCACAATCACTGGCAACGTCTCGTAATCAACCACGATTGCTTCGCAAGCATCTTTCGCGATGTATGGATCATCGGCAATGACGGCAGCAACTTCTTGCCCCTGGAAACGAACTTTGTCAGTGGCGAGTACCGCTTGGGTGTCGTACGAAAGTGTTGGCATCCACGCAAGGTTCCGAGTTGCCATCATGTCGCCAGTCAACACAAGACGAACGCCTGGAATCTCCCAGGCCTTGCTCACGTCAATCGACCGAATACGAGCGTGGGCAACCGGGCTACGAAGGATTTCCATGTGCAGCATTCCTGGTAACACGACGTCGTCGACGTAGTTGCCCCTGCCGCGAATAAACCGGTTGTCTTCTACGCGACGCCGGCTGGCGCCCATTCCGCCGATCTTGATTTCATCGAGACTCATCAGTCACTCCCCTCATCCAGCGCTATTGCGCATTTTCTCTGCAGCCCAGAGGACCGACTTCACGATGTTTTGATAGCCCGTGCATCGGCACAGGTTTCCCGAGAGCGCCCAACGCACTTCGTCCTCGGTCGGATCAGGGTTCTCGTCAAGAAGTGCTTTTGCGGCGAGCATCATTCCCGGGGTGCAGTATCCACATTGGAGCCCGTGCTCTTCTTTGAAACCCTCCTGAATCGGATGAAGTTCGCTTGCTGTTGCAAGTCCTTCAACTGTCATCACGTCACGACCATCTGCTTGGACAGCCAACATCGTGCAACTCTTTGCTGGGCGTCCATCGACAAGGACGGTGCATGCGCCACAGTTCGTCGTGTCACAACCGGTATGCGTGCCAGTGAGTTTGAAACCCTGGCGCAGTAGGTGAGCGAGCAACAAGCGAGGCTCGACATTGGCGGAGCGCTTCTCACCGTTCACAGTAATCGTGACCCGCCGAACGGGGATATCAACCGATGTTTCGGTGATTTCTTCAAACAGACTTGTCATCTCAGGCGGCCCTCTCATTCGATTCGGAGATGCTCCCCAACAGGCGAGCGGTAAATGTGCTGATGATGTGACGCTTATACGACGCGCTTCCGCGGTGGTCACTTCGTGGTTGTGCAACCGATGCTGCGAGTTCTGCAGCCTGCGCAATCGATGCTTCATCGAGCGAACCACCCACAAGAGCAGCTGCCGCATCAGAGGCGTCAACCGTGGTTCCACCCACACCGGTGAGTGCAATACCCGCCCGTGTGACCTTGCCGCCAGACATATCGACAGCAACGGCTACTGCAGCGGTTGCGAAGTCACCGACGCGACGCTCAAGTTTCATGTAACCACCAAGGGCAGTTCCCTGCGGCGCTGGGATGACCGCTTCGACTGCCAGCTCGTTGTAGGCCAGCACGTTCTGGAAGGGCCCAGAAACGAAGGATCGAACCGGGATATTGCGGCGACCATTGGGACCCTGAGCAACGATGTACCCGTCAAGAGCAACCATGCACGACGCCCAGTCACCTTGCGGGTCGGCGTGACACACCGAACCAACGAAGGTTCCGCGAGTCCGAACAATCGGATCAGCGACGAGTGGCGCAGCCGCAGCAATTGTTGGCTGCCGAGCACTGATGTCGGCCGACTTTTCAAGATGCTCATGCCGGCAGAGCGCTCCGATGTGCAGTGAACCATCGGCATCGAATCGGTGGTAGTCGAGATCAGCAATGTTGTTGATGTCGACGAGCAACTCAGGTGATGCGAAACGAAGTTTCAACATCGGTACGAGGCTTTGGCCACCGGCCAACACTTTGGCCTCGCCCTTCCCTTCTTCGAGAAGCGAAATTGCTTCTTCGATTGAGGTCGGTGATTCGTATCTAAATCGTGACGGGTACATGATTCTCCAGTCGTGGCCTAATTGCCGCCGTCGTCGGGCAGAGCAGTCGGAAGCGAATCTGCATCCGGGTCTGGTCGTGGTTCTTGGTGGGGAGGCCATGGCCCTTGGACGGGCTGCCCCGCAACCTTGAGATAGTCAATCATTTGAGGCCACGCCCAAATCGTTGGGCTCTTGCCTTCTTTCGGGGCGTGCTCCACTAACTCGTACAGTCGCGGATTTCCCGCACTGTGTCCTGACGACTCAACAGCCATCGCCAACCCCCTTCTGTCAACAGATCGACTCGTGTAATAGGTGTGACGAACGTAACACCTATTTGTGAAACTGTGAAGAGGAGTGAAATATTCCCGAAGAAAATCAAGATTTCTGAACGCAGGGATTGCTCCAATGAGATGGTGAACCACCTCACCGCATCGGCTACCGGCGGCGCTCGGTTTCTATGCGCCGCTTTGTCGCAGTCCACGAACAGATCGGGCACGCGGTCAGATCGTGATGGCGTGCGGGGCAGTATTCACGGCCAAAGAAAATGATTTGTAGATGACGACGATTCCATGTCTCTT
>JALRDI010000021.1 GCA_023257035.1 Ilumatobacteraceae bacterium
GGTAATAACTTTGCGCTCATCTTCTTTGTAAACCGGTAGGTATTTGTATACTGGATCATCAAGACTTTCTATTTCGCCTTTCTCAATAGAAATTCCAATCAATGCAGCATAAAAACTTTTTGCAACTGACCATGAGGTGCCGATGTCGCCGTCAGATTTTGAGGACCTTCGCAATAAACCCGCTGCCCATATCGCCTATCGCGCTGCATACCCGACGTGTTACGGGCCGTACGGTGCTGTTGCTCCTGTGTATCAGAGAAACCTTCAGCAATACCGAAACCTCTATTACCAACTGCACGCAGCAGTTGATGGACCCATCGACCTCGTCAGGCGCACCATCACCGACAACGCGAGTACCGACACCGTCATCGTTCGTACATCAGACCATGGCGAACTTCTTGGGTCGCATGGAGGTCTGCACCAGAAGTGGTTCCAGTTGTACGACGAGTCGACACGGGTGCCGTTCTCGATCGCCCGAGTTGGCTCACAAGCGACATCACCGCGCTCAATTACATCACCGACATCACACGTTGATCTCGTGCCGACATTGCTCGCTGCAGCGGGAATTGACGAACAGGCAACCGCCGAAGAACTTCGTGCATCGTTCAGCGAAGTTCATCCACTACCCGGCAGCAATTTGATGCCGCTTGTTGACGGTGGTGTTGAAGATGACCGGCGAACGGTCTACATCATGACTCGCGACAACATGCCGGAGGGAGATACCGGAGCGAGTGGTGTTGCCCGCGGTGGAGGCCAGGTCGATGATGTAGCCGGACCATTGCGCATCAATGTTCCTGCTCATGTCGCGACCAACTTTGAGGCCATCGTTGGTCGTGTCGCGGATGATGAGGCGACGGGCGCGGGTGGGAAGCTTTGGAAGCTTGTTCGCACCTTCGATGATCCGTCGGCCTGGACCGAACCATTTGTTCGTCAACTCGCAAGCGATGGCATGGGTGGACCTCGTTATCGAACAACCGTCATTCCCGATCAATGGGAGCTCTACAACCTTGACGATGACCCTGCAGAGATGGCTAACCGCTGGAACGATGACTCTGCGGCGAGCGTGTTCGAACTGATGAAGAAACGGCTCGATGCGGAACGTGAACGGTGTTTGCCTGAGCGGAACACACCGTGGCGATATGTGACGAGCAACATCACGTCGATCAACAAGGTGCCGTTGTTACCTCCTCGCCCAATGATCCAGCAAGTGGTGAAGGAACGTGTTCCTCAACAGATCAAAAAACGAGTTGCTGAACGGCGCTCGGGACCACGCGCCGCTACACCGCCGCCTGCTCGACTCGCCCGAAAGGCGTTGCAGCGCGCTGGGCTTCATCAAGACAGTTCTTCTGAACAAACTTTTGACCTCACCGGCCGACGCTCTCTCATCATCGCAACGAATCACGGCACGCTCGGCGTGGGGCGCCCAACGGGGGTGTTTGCGAGTGAACTCACTGTTCCGTATTACGAGTTTCTTGACGCAGGGATGTCAGTCACGGTTGCGAGCCCGCTCGGTGGTGAAATACCAGTTGATCCACTGTCGCTGAAGCCTGCGATTCGCACCTCAGCTGATGATCGAATGCTCAACGACCCAGTGCTAAAGGCGGCACTCTCGTCATCAAGTTCGTTGGGTGATCTCGATATCTCACAGTTCGAGATCGTTTATCTGGCTGGAGGCTGGGGTGCAGCATTCGATCTCGGTACGTCCGCTGTTGTTGGAGAGCAGGTGACCAAGGCCAATGCCAACGGTGCGGTCCTCGGAGGCGTATGTCATGGTCCGCTCGGATTTCTCCATGCAAAGAATTCTGATGGAACGCCACTTGTTGAAGGTCGACGGATGACCGCTGTTACCGACAAGCAGGTACGAGAACTTGGCATTACCTCAACGCCACAGCATCCTGAACGCGAGCTACGGGCCGCTGGAGCCGTCTTCGAAAGTAAGCAACGACGAAGAGATTTCCTTGCTAATCACTGGGTGGTTGATGGAAACCTTGTCACTGGCCAAAACCAGAACGCTGCGCACAAAGTCGCTCAGCTCATGCTGGAGGCGATCGCGTGACCGACTGGCCTGAGCTGACTGCGCGAGCCGGTCGGGCGGGACACCACCTCGTTGCCTGGTTGATGTGGGATCCTGCCGCAATCGAGAGGTTCAGTGAACTTGGGGTTCCAAACGGTGCGGGATGGCTTATTGCGTGGCGGGTCGCTCCCCTTGGTGACCTCAGCCCGGCTGCTGTTGCCGCAACGACATATTCGATACACCCCGACGTGATGACCGCGGTCCTTAACTTGGTGCGGTCGTCGACCAATCAGGCCGACATCATGCGCGTGCTCGACGAATCGGTGACTGCCGGGCTGGAAAACGTTGCTCCTGGCCTCAGCGATGAACTCGCGCCACTTGCATCTGAACTTTGGCGAGGAGTCGATGCGGTCGGCGGTGAATTCCGGCCTCTGTTTGCGGCTCATCGGGCCGAGCCGCGACCATCTGATCCTGCGCTCTCCGCATGGCGAGCTGCAAATTGCCTTCGCGAGTTACGAGGTGACGTGCACTGGTCGATTTGTGCCGCCCACGACCTCAATGCCGTGGAGGTTGGGCTCCTTCATTCGGCAATGGTCGATCGCGAGGAGTATGGAGGCGAAGAGTGGATCGCTCGCAGTCGCGGCTGGGATGACAACGCGATCACTCACGGCTGGGAACGTCTCGCTTCCAAGGGTTGGGCATATGACGGGCAACTCAGCGACGAAGGCCGAGCGGTTCGCTACGCCATCGAACACCAGACAGATGAACTCACCTCGCCTGCCTGGAAAGCGGTTGGAGAAGACTCCACGCGTCGCTTCTGCGAGGCGATCGAAGCGCACGATTCAGCGATTCTTCAACGTGTGAACGACACCGCCGGGCAGCGTTGGATGCCGGCAATACGAACCGCTCCCAACAATTAACAACCCGGGCGAGATTTCATCTGCGGTTGACCGAAACCCTGCGAGCAACCAGACTCTGAACATGTCGACCAATCCGTTCCTTCGCGGAAATATGGCACCAGTTGATCGTGAACTCACCGAGTTTGACCTCAAGGTGACGGGCCAACTTCCACCCGAACTCGATGGCTACTACGTTCGAAATGGGCCAAACCCGGTAACCCCGCCAGACCCTGACAAGTACCACTGGTTCACCGGCACCGGCATGGTGCACGGACTTCGCCTAGGAGGCGGCAAGGCCCAGTGGTACCGCAATCGTTGGGTTCGAAGCGCCGATGTCGCGAACGTGCTTGGAGAGGATGCACCGCCGAACCCATGGCCAGAGGACCACATGAGTTTCTCTGCCAATACGAACATCGTTGCGCACGCTGGTCAGTTGTTGGCCTGTGTTGAAGCTGGTGCTCCCCCGGTTGAGATGGATTCTGAACTCAACACGCGTGCGATCTCTAACCTCAACGACACACTCCCCTATGCATTTTCAGCTCACCCAAAGCGCGATCCACTGTCGGGAGAGCTGCACGTCATGACGTATTGGTGGGGTTGGGGCAATCAGGTGCAATATCTCGTCGTTGGCACCGATGGCAAGGTTCGACGCACCCAGGACATCGAGCTTCCTGGCGGGCCAATGATTCACGACATTGCAATTACCGAGCGGTACGCCCTCGTGTTTGATCTGCCAGTGCTCTTCGACCTTGATGCCGCAATGGGTGGAGCGTCACTCCCCTATCGCTGGTTCGCTGATTACGACGCACGCGTCGGCCTCGTACCACGAGACGACGGGCCGTGTGCATCTGACGACATCACCTGGTTCTCGATCGACCCGTGTTACATCTTCCACCCGATGAATGCCTACGACGAGGTTGACGCCGATGGAAATGTTCGGGTGGTACTCGATGCTGTTCGGCACCC
>JALRDI010000155.1 GCA_023257035.1 Ilumatobacteraceae bacterium
CTGCCACGTTTTGCCGGGTAACCGGCACGCGGAGTGCGCCCCCAGGGGGTCGAACCCTGAACCAACGGGTTAAAAGCCCGCTGCTCTGCCATTGAGCTAGAGGCGCGAGGTACACAGAAACTGCGTATCTGGCATCAAGGCTAGAGCCTTCAGTTCCGATTACCGCCAAGCCGCCTTGAACAGGGCTCAGCTTCTCCAAAACCCTCGATCCGGTGACGATTGACAGAGCGTCATAAGGTGAAGGCATGGGCTCAAGTCCCGTAACCGAGTTCTTGCCCGGTGGTCCAGCGCTCACCGTTGACCCACTTCTCGCGGCCATCGCGGATCAAGCCGCACTCGCCGATCAGACAAGAACGGTCTCTGCTGACGTCATCTCAATGATCAAAGCGTCGCCAACAATGCGGCTCTCGGCAAGCACCTCCATCGGGGGCGAGCACACATCGGTTCTACAAATCGGACGCGAACTCGAAGCAGTTGCCGCTCGCTGCACCAGTACCGCATGGGTGTTGTGGAACCATCTCGCCGTCTTTCATCTGTTCGTCGGAACCCTCGGGCCTGCGCATGCAGCACTTCTCAAACAAATCGTTTCCGACAATGAATGGGTGTGCTTCCCCGCCGGGGCGGGTTCAGGGGTTGCGGGGGTGATCGACGGAGACGAAGTCATCCTCAACGGCCGGGGGTCGTTCAGTTCGGGTGGAAGATATGCCGACTGGGCCGGGGTCGTCTTTGCCGTCTGTGATGCAGATGGCAATCGAGTTGAGCCACTCGATATTCGATTTACGATCGTGCCACTCGCTGACCCCAACGTTCGCATTGATCCAACCTGGGATGGAAGTTCAGTGCGCGCATCCGCCACTGATGACATTCACTACGAAAACGTTCGACTGCCACTCGACCGGTGCGCCGATTGGTTTGGCGCAAACCGCGCAGAAACACTCAGAACTGTTCCAGTCGTCGATCACCGCTACCGAGAAGACTGGGTCGGGCTCTCTGATGTGTGGCTTGGATGGATGGGAGTCGGGCTCGTGCGCGCCGCTCTCGCCGATGCCGCTGAAGAAATACGGAGTCGTAAAGCGATCCTCGGAAAAGCGATGGTGTCGCGACCAACAGTGCAAGTGAATCTGGGCCGGGCGTCGTCACTTGTCGCGGCAGCTGCCGCAACGATGGAAGCCGCCTGTCGCGAGATCGACGAGCGAATCGCAGCGGAAATAGTTCCGACTGACGCTGACTATTTGCGACAAGTCGGGCTTGCAACATCGGCGCTTGACCAACTGCGTGACGCGATGACTGAACTGCTGTCAACCCAGGGCGGGAACGGCCTGCGTGAGAGTGGTCATTTTGAGCGACGTTGGCGCGACTTTCAAGCGATGCCGCTGCACATCAATGCGCACCGAGATCGGGCGCACCATCAGATCGGTCGCTTTGTACTCGGTGAGGAACTCGAACCGTTCTAAGCGTCTCGCCGGTCCGAGCCGGCTTGCGTCAGCTTGCAGCGAACGGAACTTCACACGCTTGATCGCTGATCACTGGCATATGAACGGCATTGTTTCCGTGCGCTCCTGCCGACCACGACGGGAACACCGCCGAATACAACCCATCGGCTCCGGCAACGAACACGAGGAATCGATCGGGTGACTCAACAACCGGGATGAGGTCATCATCTGCGCCCTTCGGAGTGAGCGCAGCATTCATCGAACGAATCCGTGAACGCGAGACATGACACAACTCAAACAGTCGTTCTTGAATTGATTGCCGAGTCCAGCCGGCCTTCGAGAGCACATTCGCGTGTTCAGGGTTCAACGCGATCGCAAGTGATCCAGTGCGAAGGTACAAGTTGTTCGACCCGGCGTTCGTCGCAACCTCGGCAAGTATTCGAATGAGTCGCTCAGGAGAATCCGGGTCATCTGCATCATTCACGAACATGACCGAATGTGGGGCTTCCGTGCCAAGCACCGTCACGACATCAGAACCAGCCGGATATCCCCACATTTCTGACAATGGAGGAAACGGCGACACCGCTTCCGCCTCAGCAAGACACATTGAGAACTTGCCGGGGTGACCGAGCAGCGCCATATCAGACACGCCAGGTTTCGCTCCGCCGATGTTCATCATCGCCAGCCGAAGCGCACGGCCGATACTCGCATTCGCCCGATGGCCTGGTCCAAGTGCCCCAAACCCCGATGCGATCCCAGTGATCGAGGCAAGCGGGCCATTGAAGATGAGCAGTGGTGCAATCGAATGGGTTGTCGAC
>JALRDI010000231.1 GCA_023257035.1 Ilumatobacteraceae bacterium
TATCACAAAATTTACTTTCCAGAATTTGTCTTTTGGATAATTCTGCGTGCACCATATACGCACTTTCAAACGTAACATTTTTTAGAGACGCATTTTGAAAATTTGCTAACTCCAATTCAGCATTCCTAAAAGAAGCATTATCTAATTGCGCACCTACAAAATTAGCTCCATTAGCATAAGCATCATCAAAAATTGCACTGGTAAGTTTAGCCCCCGAAAAATCAGCATTGACCAAATAAGCACCCTGAAAAGAGGCATTGCTTAAATTTTGATTTTTGAATTCAAAATTAGCTAAATTTTTATTATCAAAATTACAGCTTACACAGTTAGCATTCACAACTGTGTTGGATAACAAAAGCCAAATCAATAACGCAAATTTCAAATATATCATCTGAAAATGAGCGGGTCATGTTCGAGTCGGTGCTTGTTGCGCTTGCCGACCACGGGTTTACCCCAACGGCGATTGCTGCACGTTTGACGTACCTCAGCGCTCCAGATTCGATTCAAGGTGCGGTTGCGGCCGGAATTCTTGGCGGTGGCTCTCGATTCCTGGGTGTGACAGAAGATTCTGCCGGATTCCTCTCATCTGCGATCGCCGCTGAAGAATCGCTACCAAGTGATGAAGCAGGGTGGGACTCACTCGCAATTCGGGTCATCACCGAAACGCGTTCGGCTGGCCGGTTTGTTCCTGGTCTCGGTCACCCGGTGCATAAGGTCACCGACCCTCGCACCCCACGTTTCCTTGAATTAGCGCATGAACACCATGCCTTCGGCCCGCATCTTTCACTGTTTACGGCAATTGGTCGAGCCCATCCAGAGGTACTTGGCCGAACACTGCCATTAAATGGAGCAGGGGTATGCGGTGCAGTTCTCGCCGACCTTGGCTTCTCGCCAGCCATCGTTCGAGGATTTGCTCTGCTCGCTCGATGCGCAGGCGTGCTTGGCCACATCGCCGAAGAGCAGGTCGACCCAATTGCGAACGACATTTATATGAATGTCGATCGAAACATCGACTATTCGCCGCCGAAGTAACGGCTGAAGTCAAACTGACAGACCTGTTCGCATATCCGCGAAACGCGTGACGGGTGTCACTACTGTTTGCCTCCGATGGACCCCCCTGTCCATCAAAGGAGGACCATTTAGCTATGGCATCAACACCAGGACAAACAAGTAACAGATGGCGCGCGTGGTGTAACGAACACCCCGTTGGCTCCATCGCTCTAGTCGGCGTTATCGCCACGCAGTTGGGCACCTACTTCGGTTACGTGTTCCCTGCATTCGGACTTCCGACCCTTCCATGGCCGTTGTACAACGGTCTGCTCGGACTCGGATTGGCCGAAGGCGCGTACTACGGCGACGACGGCAGCATTCTCGGTCAGGCCGGTGTATTCGGTCAGTACGAGATGTTTGTCAACCATCCAGTCGGGACGTTCTTCGTCGGTCATGCGTTGCACTTCGTGAACGGTGTTGTGTTCGCGATTCTCTTCGGCCTGATCGCACGTCACTCACTTCCCGGTAATTCAAAGACCAACGGTGGCAACATCCAGAAGGGCCTCATCTACGGCGTGATCATGACGATCATCTCCGCAGGCATCCTCGTTCCTTACGCATATGTGCAGGGCAACGGGTACGGCCTCTTCTTGTTCGACGGACCTGACGGCTGGAAGCTTCCTGCCGGCATCCTCGTATGGCACCTGATTTACGGTTACTTCCTCGGCGCGCTGTATCAGCCCGACGACGAATAACACCAGCAATCAGAACATTCTGAGCAAAGCCCGGGTCATCCGCCCGGGCTTTGTCGCGTCTACGACGACTCTGATGGGGTTCTAATGACCATTGCGACTGCGCCAAGCACGACGACACCGCCCAACATTTGCAATGCAGTAAGGGTTTCGCCGTGAATCGGCCATGCAGCCCCAACCGCAACCACATGCATTCCAAGCAGATAGAGCGATGATCGCGCAGCTTCGACATAGGCGTGGGCCCAGCTCATCAATACATGGCCTGTTGCGCCTGTGAAGATGGCGATGAGCAGAATCCACACCCAGTCCATGCCGCCAAACTCTTTGAAGTCAGAAATTGAGCCAATGAAGAAGATGGGAACGACAGCAGCGATGAGTGCCCAGATGTTGACACCTGACATCCATTCGATTGGGTCAACATCTGTCCCCGAACGCGCGATGCGGGTAAGCACCCAGTAGACGCTGAAAGTCAGCAGTGCACAAACCGCCCACAACACACCGATCGCGCTCGCTCGAACTTCTGACTGAGCGCTGAGAATCACCATCGCAGTTCCTGACACACCAACAAGCGTCCACAAGACCTGACGCAGCCGAGGCTTCTCGCCGAAGATTGGCCCAGCTAGGAGCAACAACAAGGCTGGCTGTGTGGCAACCGTTGTTGACAGCACCGACACAGTGGCCTCTTGCAACGCCGCGAAGACGAAGAGCAGATTCGTCCCGAACGCTAGGCCTGGCCACATTGTCGTGCGGATGAGTTTGAATGACATTCGTCCACCACGTGCGAGCAGTAGCCCAATGAGTAGCGGTGTCGACAGCAAGAACCGCATTGTCACCCCAACCACCGGAGGAGCCGTGACTAGTTTGGTGAGAGGTGGGCCGAGTCCGAAGAGAACGACGACAATGCCCACAGCGACGAGCGGAAGATATGCCGGCACCTGAAGTTGATCAGAGTGCTCAGCGTTAGTCACACCGTCAGTTTGACGATCTGCCCTCAATTTCGGCGTGTCGGAGCAGGCGCTCTCGAAGATTTAATTTTCAGGGTCGCTGCACAGACCAGCGGTCGTGCCATCGGCGGTACCGCCGCAGGTTGCGCCGAAGTTCTCATCGTCAGATCCAACTTCAGAGAAGAAAAACAACTGGTCGCACGCTTCCATATCGCCTGCCGCACAGTCACTGCGATAGTCGATGCTCAAACTCGCACAACTTCCGCCAAACTCGTTCTCTTCGGTATCACCGCACGACTTTCCGAATGCTTCTTCGTCTGAACCGAATGGCGCATTGAAGTACAGGTCGTCACATGCCACCATGTCGCCTTCTGCACAGAGGCCGTACTGCTCATCAAGCAACTCTTGGTCCACCGCCATGTAATCATCAAGATCGTCTTCATCGGGGCTTGGCGAGGTTAGATCAGTAAGTCCGAAAACATCCTCAAGTCCGCACTCTTCAGAGAGCTCTGCAATGGCTCCCAAGAACTCCATCGCCTCTTCATCGGTAGTTGGTTCACCCGACATGAGAAGATCGAGGAAGCCATTATCGGTGGTCATCAAACATGTCGCTTGTTCTGTCGTGATGCCAAGTTCAGAAGCAAGGTCTGCAACGGCCGCCTCAGGAGCGCAGTCGATGAGCACTCCTGCAATGAGTTCTCCGGAGCCAGAGACAGCATCGGCGAGAACGGCATCGTCAGCGAGCATCGAATCAATAAGGCATGTGAACTCTTCTTCTGAGAGTTGATCAAGTCCGCCGTCGCCTCCGGAGATTAGTTCGAATGCTGCTTCACCATCGCATTCGAGGAGAACCCGCATCAACGCAATCTGCACTGGCGGAGTCTCGTCACCGGCAATGAGTGCTTCGCTGAGGCTCTCATCTTCAGAAATAGTGTTCAGCATGCAGAGTTGGTTGTCAGCCGTAAGGCCTTGAAATGCACCTTCGGCGAGGGTTGCAGAGGCACGAAGATCAGCGATTTGATCGCTTGATGCCTCCGAAGATGCAGCAGCGTCATCTGACTCAGCAGCATCAGATCCCTCAGAACCCCCACACGCGCTCAGCGTGAGTCCAACTACCGCCGCTACTGCAACAAATTTTGACCGAAGAAGTCCGCGAGATGCCATCTCGACACTCTACGAAACCGCAGCAATGGAGACGACCTCTTCTTGCGGGTTCCTCACCGCCAGACCGTCTTGGGGTTGAAGAGATTCAGCGCGCCAGTAGGGATTCGAACCCCAAACCTTCTGATCCGTAGTCAGATGCTCTATCCGTTGAGCTACTGGCGCTGGTGAAAGGAGAGTCTAGGGGCCACTTCCACAGATGCCACGACGGCACATTGAGCAATCATCCACCCGCACAAATGCACAAGCAATTATGGTGTGTGACTATGCAACTCATTACGTACTGGAAGCGCGCGTTCCTCGGGAACTACGCCAACTTCAAAGGCCGTGACACAAGAGCCGAGTTCTGGTGGTTCTACCTTGCAAACCTCATCCTCACCTATGGGCTGATCATTCTTGCCGGCATCACAGGCGCAAGCATCTTGGGCCTCATCGGCCTTCTCTATGGTTTGGCGGCAATCATTCCTGGTATCGCTGCTGGCGTACGACGCCTACATGACACCGGCAAGACCGGCTGGATGATGCTCATTTCTCTCATCCCGATCGTGGGTGGCATCATCCTCATCGTGCTCCTCGCCCAGGCGGGAAACCCTGCGGCAAACGAGTACGGTCCTGGCGCTGGCGGCAACACAATGCCGCCACCTCCGCCACCGCCCCCTGCTTGACTCGGTATCAGAGGCCAGCGCAAGCGTCGGTTTGAAGGTATGAGCCGTAACACCACGGCTGCCAACCGTCTCCTCTACTAGCTAACGCTCGCTCGTACAGCGCAAGTGCTGCTCGAGCATTGGTTTCCGCATCAAACAACTGGGTTCGCGACGTCACACCAATCGACCCCAACCAGCCGCGATGCACCGTCCAATAGATCTGGAAGAGTCCGACGCAGCACACACCGTTGTCAACATCGGCGCGATAGTTGCTCTCCCGCCACGCAATCTTGAGAGCACGCTCTTCAAGATCATCTGGCCAAACCGAGCGAATAATTGCCTCGGCCTGACTATTTGATGGGGCTGGCGGAATAACTTCTGTTGTCGTTGTCACCGGGGCCGCAGTCGTCGACGGTGCTGCTGCCACCGTTGTGGACGGGATGACTACCCGCACTCCGGGCGGTAGACACAACTCATCTCCGGCGTACAACATGTCGCCTCTCGAGGCACGATTGGTTGCAAGTAACTGGCTTGTCCCGATCGACGCTCGATCTGCGATGAGTGTCCATGAATCTCCAGGTCGCACGATGTATGTCGATCCGCACACTGGAAGAGTCGTCGCCAGCGTCGTCGCAACTTCGCGCGTCGCGAGTGCGGTCGCCGGCGGAGCAGATGTGGGTTCGCTGGTCGTGTCGGGAACCATCGGGGCAGACGAAATTGAGACGGTCACTGAACTTGTTGAAGCCACCGACTCGACGGAATTTGCTTGCACTTGAGGCACATTGGACGACACCGCTTGCCGGTCGGTCGGCGTAGTTGGTGTGACATTGCTCAACTGTTGAGGAACAGATATTTGAGTTGACGCTGACAGTGCATTCGCGTCGTCACTCGTTCTGCGTGTTGTCCACGCAACTGGGACAACGAGCGCAAACCCAACAACGATGAGCACGATGCGGCTCACGAATGGGTCAAGGTTGAGGAGCGACCATTGTTTTCGTGCCACCTTGACGGGTCTTGTCTGGGCGAGGCGCTCAATTCCGGATGGTCGAGTCGGCGCATCAGGATCAACGTCGTGAGATTTCGGCTCCCACGAAGCCGATTCATTCCAAAAATCGGCAGCATCATCTTGTCGAATTTGCCGACGTTGTCGGCGAATTCGTTGACCGTCGTTCTGACGACGAGGAGATGGGCGCCCACTCCACATGACGAAAGTCTGACCGGTTTGTCATTATTTCGCAACATTTCAGTTTTGACTGAATCAACGACTGCTCGGTCAGAACGACCGAACACGGTCACCTTCGCAAGTCGCTAATCGGCGCTCCGAATCGAGAACGGCGGCAAAGTGCATCGCCGCAATGCCAGATACTGCATCTCTGACCGAAAGCGTTCAACAAGTAGAGAACGTGCCGAGCCCGAAGGCCCGGCACGTCCCTTGCGTAGAGGGTGGGATTTGAACCCACGGACCACTCGCGTGGTCAACGCCTTAGCAGGGCGCCCCATTCGGCCGCTCTGGCACCTCTCCGAATGCACCAAAGTCTACAGATCAACAGTCGTAGCCCTACCGGCGACACGATAGGTTGGTAGACGGAACGGTGGCAG
>JALRDI010000286.1 GCA_023257035.1 Ilumatobacteraceae bacterium
ATTCCTGGAGAACGGCTCCCGCCTGTACCTCGATGTCGGGAGCCATCCCGAGTACGCAACGCCGGAGTGCGATGCGCTCGACGACCTCGTTGCCCACGACAAGGCGGGGGAGCGGATCCTCGAGGGCCTGCTGCTCGACGCCGAGCAGCGGCTGCACGACGAGGGGATCGCCGGCGAGATCTACCTGTTCAAGAACAACACCGACTCCGCGGGCAATTCCTACGGTTGCCACGAGAACTTTCTTGTCGACCGGTCCACCGATTTTCTTGCTCTCGCTGAAGGATTCATTCCCTTCCTGATATCGCGCCAGATCGTCACGGGAGCCGGAAAGGTTCTCAACACTCCGCGCGGGGCGCGCTACTGCGTGAGTCAGCGCGCCGATCACATCTGGGAGGGGGTATCCAGCGCGACGACGCGGTCACGACCCATCATCAATACCCGCGACGAGCCGCACGCGGATGCCGACTTGTATCGACGGCTTCACGTCATCGTCGGCGATAGCAATATGAGCGAGACCACGGCGATGTTGAAGGTTGGAGCTGCCGACCTCGTGCTACGCATGCTCGAGTCGGGCGCCGTGATGAGGGATTTGTCGTTCGAGAACCCCATTCGGGCCATCCGAGAAATCAGCCACGACACAACGGGTACCCGAACCGTCACCCTGAACAACGGCCGCGAGGTCACCGCTCTGCAGATGCAGGCGGAGTATTTCGAGAAGGTGGCGCAATACGTTGATCGCAGAGACTTGAGGGCCGACCCCATGGTTGATCGCGTGATGGACCTGTGGGAGCGCGCGTTGAAGGCCGTGGAGGCGCAGGACTTCAGTGGTGTTGAGACCGAAATCGACTGGGTGATCAAGCAACGACTGCTCGAGCGATACATGAAGAAGCACGATCTCGCCCTCGATGATGTCCGCATTGCCCAACTCGATCTCGCGTATCACGACATCAGTCGCCAGCGAGGACTGTTCTACCTGTTGGAGCGCAAGGGCCTCGCGGCGCGCGTCACCAACGATGCCGAGGTGTTCGAGGCGAAAGAGGTACCGCCGCAAACGACACGAGCCAAGTTGCGAGGCGACTTCGTCAAACGCGCCCAGGAACGTCGCCGTGACTTCACGGTTGATTGGGTACACCTGAAATTGAACGATCAGGCACAACGGACAGTTCTGTGCAAGGACCCATTCGCGAATGTGGATGAGCGAGTCGAGCGCCTGTTGGCGAGCATGTAGGGGAAATTGGCGTAACCTGCAGTGGTGAAAGTTGTTCTTGGCGCCGCCATCGTGGTTCTTGTCGCGACATCCGCATGCTCATCGGGGTCTCCCGATACCCCCGCCGCCACACCTGCGGCCTCTACCCAGACGTATTTGGTCACCGATTGCGGTAGTGCGGGTGAACCGGTCTCGGCAGACTCGGCATCAGGGGCTTCGATCACGTCCGATGTCTCGGTTCTCGATGACGACGTGCCCGTGGTGTACGTGGCGGAGGGCGCCGCACCCGTGGGTGAACTGATCACAGCTGAGTTGCGAGGTGGCTCGGGTGATGTGGCTGCACTCGACGACCTGATCACCGTCGAATATTGCGGCGTTGGACTATCGACCGGCGCCTTGTTTGATGCGTCCTGGGCGCGCGGAACACCGGCCACCTTTCCTCTGTCGCAGGGGCAGTTGATTCAGGGTTGGGTGGACGGAATACCCGGTATGCAAGTTGGTGAGCGGCGCGTGTTGCTCATTCCCAGCGATCTGGCGTACGGAGATTCGCCGCCGCCGGGAATCGAACCGGGGGAGACGCTGCTGTTCGTCGTCGAGTTGCTGGGTGTAGGTGCCGGATAACCAACCACACGACCCTTCGTAGAGGAGACCACGTGACCGAAAAGCCAGAGATTG
>JALRDI010000320.1 GCA_023257035.1 Ilumatobacteraceae bacterium
TCCCTACTCGCAACATCATCGGCGCGAGCACCTCGCAATATCTTCTTTACCGGGAGCTCTAATTTCTTACCGCTCAACGTGGTTGGAATGACATCGACAAAATGAACCTCATCTGGAACGTGCCTCGGCGACAATTCTTGCCGGACGGTCACCCGAATCGCGTTGACAAGATCATTTTGGCCCTTCGAAAGATCGCCCGCAGCCACAAACAACACGAGCACACCCGGGTCATCAGCACCGGGCGCCTCCAAGTGCACGACCAACGAGTCGGCAACACCCTCGACTGATTCAACAACTCGATAGATCTCTGCGGTTCCGACACGGACTCCGCCGCGATTGAGCGTCGCATCGCTTCGCCCTGAAATCACACACGACCCGTCATCGCTGAACGTAACCCAGTCACCGTGCCGCCAAATTCCAGGGAAGAAGTCGAAGTAACTCGACCGATAGCGAGAACCATCGACATCTCCCCAAAAGCCAACTGGCATCGATGGCATTGGTTGAGTGACAACAAGTTCGCCTTGACCACCAACAACTTCTGCGCCACCTTCGTCCCATGCAGCGACAGCACAGCCAAGGTAGCGAGCAGGGATCTCCCCCTCTCGCACCGACGACAGTGGGCTGCCACCAACGAATGCTGAGCAGATATCAGTTCCCCCACTGATAGGTGAGAGAATCGCCGTCGACGAGACCTCTTCATAAATCCACCGAAATGCATCTGGTGGAAGCGGCGCTCCGGTCGAGCCAATTGCACGCACATGATCGAGGTCAAAGTCTTTCGCTGGAGTGAGGCCAGCACGGCGGCAGGCAGAGAACCAAGGAGCCCCACTTCCGAACCACGTCACACCTTCGTCTGCGACGATCCGCCAAAGCGTGTCTGCACCATCGCTCGCCGGATCGCCATCAAACAGAACGAGTGCTGCCCCGGTGAGCAGACCCGACACAAGGTAATTCCACATCATCCAACCGGTCGTTGTGAACCACATAAAGCGGTCTCGCTCACCCATATCGGCATG
Source organism: Ilumatobacteraceae bacterium (assembly GCA_023257035.1). Classification (GTDB taxonomy): domain Bacteria; phylum Actinomycetota; class Acidimicrobiia; order Acidimicrobiales; family Ilumatobacteraceae; genus Casp-actino5. Next base: position 1,017 of record JALRDI010000320.1, read on the forward strand.
CAGGGTGAGCACCTTGAGATGCTCAAGTGTGATGTTGCCATGACCGTGAACGATCGGCTTTGGAAGGCCGGTGGTTCCAGAGGAGTACAAGATGTAGAGCGGATGATCAAACTCGACGTCATCGAACACAAGCTCATCATCGAGCCCCGCACCGAGCGTCTCCCACTCGATGACGTCTGCAGGCAACACATTTCCAGCCCCAAGATGCCGCACCACGATCGTTGCCTGAACGGTTGGCAAGCCCGCCCGAAGCCGCGAAATCTCGTCCGATCGATCTACGTCGTGACGCCCATACCGATAACCATCGACCACAAACAGCACTTTGGGTTCAACCTGCCCAAATCGATCGAGCACCGCCCCAACACCGAACTCAGGCGCGCATGAGGTCCAAATCGCCCCGAGACTCGCACAGGCAAGAAATGCGACGATGGCTTCGCAGATATTCGGCAGGTATCCCGCAACTCGATCGCCGTAACCAACCCCGAGCGACATCAAACCATTTCGAACTCGCTGAATCTCAGCACGAAGTTCAGCACCTGTCAGCGATTGGCGACTGCGGCTCTGCGAAATTCCAACAAGAGCCTCACTGCCATCGTCAAGACGCCGCACTACGTGGTGGGCGTAATTCAATCTCGCCCCAACGAACCATTTCGCTCCAGGCATTGAGCGCGTGGTCAGCACCTGC
>JALRDI010000337.1 GCA_023257035.1 Ilumatobacteraceae bacterium
GACTCTTCGCATCAGCAGAGCCGCTGAGAGAGCGTTGCAGCAACAGTGTCGAGTGTGAACGGTGAAATGCCTCTTCTGTGAGTGCTCGCTGCGCGATGACAGCAACCTCGGGGATTAACGAATCGACTAGGGCGTTCCATCGAATGTGTTCGGCAATGTCGTACAGCCAGTGACGCACCAGCGTGTCTTCCCACTTCGGCATCGCAACCTCAACAAATGAACACGACCGGTACTCGTTTGCGTCACGACGTAAAGCGAAGTGATCAACGTTGTCGGTGAGTAGCTCGTACAGCGCGATGGCATGCCCGAGCTCATCCTGCGCAATCGAACACAATGAGAGGTCCTCTTCGAGGAACGGCGCAACTCCGATCCACCACGCAAGATGGCTACCCATCAGGTGCTCGTCGTCGGCAAAGGCCAACAAATATTCCTGCACACCATCGGACAAAGCGGTGGAAACGGTCATGACCCTTCTCGCAACTCTCGACGATGCTCAGCGACGCGTTGACCGTCGTTGTGTCGGTGTGGTTTATGACGATTCGGTTCGGTCACGGTGCTGTCAGACACCGCAATGTCATCTCGACGAACCACCCAGATCTGCTCGCCCTCACCGCGGCGGCAATAACACTCTCGGGCAAGCATGAGCGCCATCTCGTTATCAGCGGCACCCAAAGCACCCACGTGACGAAACTCGCCTTTGCCATCGGCCTTCAAGAACACTTCGTAAGTGTGCGAGACCGTCATCCGACAACCTCCACAACATTGCGGCAACCATCACACCACGCAACCGATCGGCAACGTGTTGGCCCGACTGGGCTCACCTCACGCAGGGAGGCCGACGAGCAGACAGGACAGGCTGGTAACGACCCGTTATTACGAATCGCAATTGAGAATTCTCGCCCGAGTTGCTGCACTGCGTTTGCCGAAAGTCGACTTGGCTCCCAACTTCCGTCAAGACGCCAGGCAATCGAGACGCTGGCTACACCTGCATTGCGAAGTGCTGCTCTCACGTCTGACTCGATGACTTCTCGGGCTGGGCAGCCAGCCATTGTCGGCAGAAGCGTGACCTCTAACTGATCTCCGTCAACAGCAACCTCCGCAACGATGCCAAGATCGACGATGGAGAGCGTGCCGTATTCGGGATCCATCACTTGATCGAGCGCGTGATTAATTTCAGCGACGCCCACCTGAGCATTCGTCATCGTCATGCCGACACACCGATTGACTCACGGAACCAGGCGCTTTCTGCATGGTTCTTGACCGCATTGGCGAGCCTGCGCTCCGAGTCAGGGCCAGCATTCGAAAGGGTTGCCTTTAGCGGCGCCCAATCAATCTCGCTCATCATCCATTCACCAGAGTCAGGGTCTTGATGCAGCCCGTCGTCGGGCACGGTGAATCCGTAGCCGTGTAGTAGCGGCACATACTTCTGCACATACGCATGACGGAGCACTTCGTTGCGCTCGCTCTTCACATGCCACCTCAGCAATGGATACGCTCCCCTGCAGTTCTCTAACGACTGGTTCTGAGAGGAACCAGTAAGTTGCACTAGTTTACTCCCTTTTCGTGTGCTAGTGCGATGAGTTCTCTAGGGAAGTCTCTACCTCAAGGGCTTCCCTATCCTTCCCCAGCACCTGTTCCTGCCAATTCCATCACTCCAGAAAAAAATCAAACCA
>JALRDI010000119.1 GCA_023257035.1 Ilumatobacteraceae bacterium
CTTTACGTAATGCCGCCACGCGTGAGGCACTTCTACTGTCGGTTGTTACAAGTCTGATTACGACATTTCTCGCTGTCATTTTCGGGGTGCCACTCGCATGGCTCCTTGCCCGATCAAATATGCCGGGGCGTCAGACCATCAGAGCGCTCTGCACGTTGTCGATGGTGCTCCCTCCGGTCGTCGCCGGTGTCGCACTTCTCGCATCTCTCGGTCGACGGGGGGTTGTCGGTCAGATTCTCGATGACTGGTTCGGTGTGCGGCTACCGTTCACCATGCCGGCAGTGATCGTTGCTCAACTGTTTGTGGCGATGCCGTTTCTTGTCCTCACCGTTGAATCCGGCTTCGCTCGCAGCTCAACGACTGTCGAAGAAGCAGCTCGCACCCTTGGCGCAACTCCTTGGTATGTCTTCTCGCGGGTGACGATTCCTGCGACCCGACCCGCAATCGTGGCGGGAGCGGTACTCACTTGGGCACGCGCCCTCGGAGAATTTGGGGCGACGATTACGTTTGCCGGGAACTTTCCTGGAGCGACGAGAACATTGCCAATTGCCACGTATCTGGCGCTCGAAACCAATGTGGATGATGCCCTTCTCATCAGCATGCTGATGGTCGTTCTTTCGCTCGTCATTCTTGTGGCATTGCGTGGCCGCTGGGTGGGAGCGATCGGAGGCGTGCGATGACGCTGTCAGTTGATGTGAGGCGACTCGTTGGGTCGTTGCAACTTGATGCCTCGTTTGCAGTGGAACCTGGTGAAACCGTTGCGGTCGTTGGTCCTAATGGGGCGGGAAAGACATCACTCTTGCGAATGATTGCGGGATTGTCAGCCGCCGATGAAGGTCGGATCACCTGGAATGGAACGGTTTGGGATGACGCATCCTCTGGAGAATTCGTGTCGCCCGAGCAGCGACCGCTGTCGTATGTGTTTCAAGATCATGCGCTCATTCCTCACCTGAACGTGCTTGACAATGTTGCATTTGGTGTGAGGGCGAACGGTGGGCGTCGAAGGGTTGCGCGTGAGCGGGCAACGCGAGCTTTGACCGATGTCGGAAGTCTTGAACTGGCAGATCGAATGCCGTCTGAACTCTCTGGAGGAGAGTCGCAGACGGTTGCGATCGCCCGCGCTCTTGCGACTGATCCAAAACTTATGTTGTTCGATGAGCCCTTTGCGGCTCTTGACGCCGGTGCTCGAGCGAAAGCTCGCCGACTGTTTGCCTCGATGGGTAACGAATCGCTGGCGCGAATTCTCGTGACACATGATGCGGTTGACGCATTGACGTTGGCCGATCGCATCATTGCGCTTGAGTCAGGGTCGATCGTGCAAGTAGGAACCCCATCTGAATTACTTGCGACTCCGCGGTCGCACTTTGTTGCAGAAATTCTTGGGTTCAACCCGATGTCAGGAGAGTTGAGCGGCGATCAATTGTCGATCGGCACAATGATTCTCACCGTCGGTGCCCACGAGGCTCCAGATGGATCGGTTATTGCAATCATCCGCCCCCGGTCGGTTTCGCTTCACCGATCTCGGCCAGAGGGAAGCCCTCGAAACGTGTGGAGAACATCGATTACGACAGTTGATCGCACTTCGGATCGTGTTCGAGTGCAACTCGGGGCACCGCTTCACATCGCAGTCGAGGTCACGCCGGCAGGTTTTGAGGCATTGCTTACCGATACTGGCGAGGAGTTGTGGGCATCGGTGAAAGCCAGCGAGATCGCTGTTCACCCTGCCTGAATTGACTTCGGGAATCGCTCGGTGCTGGCTACATCAGGCTTGCCGGCCCGATTGACGACCCGCCGTCAACGCGAAGTGTTTGGCCAGTAATCCAGCCCGCTGAATCTGACATCAAGAAACAGACCGCTGACGAAATGTCTTCCACTGTGCCGAGCTTTCCAAGCGGCACCATTGAGAGATATTTCGCTTCACCGGGTGACCCTGGTGGGTTGTTTTCGCGGAACAACTCCGTGCTCACCGGGCCGGGGGCGACATCATTCACAGTGATGCCATGTTGAGCAAGTTCGAGTGCCCACATTCGGGTGAGGTGCTCAAGCGACGCTTTTGCTGAGCCATAGGAGGAGCGGCCTTGCACGCCACCGAGCGCAACAACGCTTGAGATATTGACGATTCGTCCCCATTTACGCTCGACCATTCCTGGCATTGCTGCCTGGACGGTTTGGATCGCTGAGCGAACAGTGATGTCTTGCACATCGGCCCAATCATCGAGGTCAATTTCGCCGACATGGCCGGGGCGGACAATGCCGACATTGTTGAGGATGCCGTCGATTGCTCCTGCGCCGAGCACTTCATCAAGCGCTTCCTGGGTTGAAGATCGATCGGAGAGATCTACAGAGAAGAATTCGCCCGGGAAGTCGTCAGGTTGAGTGCGCGCAAGCCCAATCGGTGTGTCGCCATTTGCAGCCATTTGCTGTGCGGTTGCGAAGCCGATGCCACGTGATGCACCGGTGATGAGAAAACGTCGTCCTGCCATGACCAGAACCTAGTCAGGCGCGCCTAGATGGTGCTCGTCGGAACGATCGTGCACCCCGACGATGGTTAGGGAACGAGGTTGACCATTCGACCAGGCACAACAATGACTTTCTTCAATGTCGATGGGTCTGCTCCGTCAAGTGCCGCGATGACCCGTTCGTCACTGAGCACGATGTCGGTGATGGTCTTTTCGTCCGCATCGGCGGGAACCATGACACGAGCACGCACTTTGCCCTTCACCTGA
>JALRDI010000232.1 GCA_023257035.1 Ilumatobacteraceae bacterium
GCACGAGCCAACTTTGCGTCGAGTTTTTCTTTTCCGCCGAGAAGGCACGAACCAGGGATGCGAACATCATCAAGCACCACTTCCGCGGTGTGACTCGCACGAATTCCGTGCTTCATGTACTTCTGACCCTGCGACAGGCCCTTCGTGTTCGGAGGAATCACGAATGACGCCTGTCCACGGCCCTTCAGATCTGGATCAACTGCAGCGACCACCACGTGAATGTCGGCGATACCACCATTCGTAATCCAGGCTTTGGTGCCATTGAGCACCCACTCGTCGTTCGCTTCGTCATACACCGCACGTGTACGCAGGTTCGACACGTCGCTTCCGGCGTCGGGCTCACTCACACAGAACGCTCCGAGCTTCACGTCATTCGCGTCGCCATAACACTGTGGCACCCATTCCATCATCTGCTCGGGTGTGCCATTGCCGGCGATACCAGCAGCCGCAAGGCCGGTTCCCATAATCGCCATACCGAGACCGGCATCACCCCAGAACAACTCCTCGACCGCAACCGGCAACGTGAGACCAGTTCGGTCTTGGCCAGCATTCATCAAGAATTCCCAGCCGTACAGGCCGATCTTTGCCGCCTCTTGCACGACCGGATACGGGAACTCTTCGCGCTCGTCCCACTCTGACGCGGCCGGACGCATGACGTCTTCGGCGAAACCGTGCGTCCAATCTTTGATCTGCTGCTGATCGTCGTTGAGGGCTAGCGAAAATTCACTCATACCCGAAAAGTTACCGACGGGTAATCAACCCTGCACAACGGGGATCGAGAGCAAATCTCGGGCGATGGTCTCGTAGATGAGATTCGCTCCTGGCGTATACACATGCACGCCATCCCATCGATACGACAGGCTCGCTGAGATCGTCTCATCATCACACCACTGCGTTGGCCCGTTCACGAACCACACGTTCTCGCCGTCGGCAAGCCTCATCAAGAGATTGTTCACATGCGCGACACGGTCGTCCATCGCTCGCTCAGGGAGCGCCGGCACACCCGCTCCGTCAACATCTTGCGGTCGCATGCATGCAACCTCAAGTAACGCAACCTCTGCACCTTGCAAGGTCAATGCGTCCACACCCATCGTGAGATGCTCAACGAACATCGAATCCCATTCGGCACTCGCGAACGGAATGACCGTCTCAACACCATCGACATCGACAGCCAGATCGAACACATCCCAGGCTCCGATGACGACGAGGGCAACCTCTGCTCCATCCACCGCCGTTGACCATTTATCGACCCACCCATTGCAGTACGCAAAATTGTTTGAGAACGATCGCTCACTCACGACACGACCCTCCTCCCACACGGAACAACCATCGAGAGATCCATCAGTGATCGTGAATGTGTCGTCGATGCCATCAGGCAAATTGATCGCAAGCGAATGTGCGGTTGAGTCGCCAAGGATCACCACCGAGCGAGGTAGCACCGGCAACGTTGTTGACGTCGAAGTTGTCGTTGATTCAACGACATCGGGCTCTCCGTCTTTAAGTGGGCTGGCAGCATCTGAAGAGGCAACGGTGCTCTGCGTGGCATATGGCGTCGTCGTTGCATCAACTCCTCCATCG
>JALRDI010000140.1 GCA_023257035.1 Ilumatobacteraceae bacterium
TTTTGCGCGATTCTGAGCGACCCAGTTCCACTGCCTACATCGCTGGGAGCAGAAACGTTTCGGTCTCCCACGTCCGGCGCGCATCTCGATCGGTCGCCGACACCAACCGCAATGATGCATTTTCGTCATGACAAAATTCTACGCGTTGAGTTCTCGTCGCACAGATGTTTTACGTCCCGACGTTGATGGGCTCCAAGACCAAGTCCGGTTCGTCATTTTCGAGACGTTGCAGGCGGTATCGGCTCTCGAATAGCGCAACCAATCGGCCGTCACCTCGCCGCATGATTCGAATTCCACCAATTTCCTTCAAACGCTCGGCACTGGCCTCATCAGTGAATCGGATCGACTCGTACGGCGAAGGAGTTACCTCTGATGGCGCGTTGAACTCCAGATCTAATCGTGACGCAAACACTTCGAATTGCAACTGCCCTACTGCAGCAAGTACCGGATTCGCATCTCCTTGCTGCGGGTCACGAAGCACTTGCACGACACCCTCAGAGTCGAGCTGGTCAAGTCCCCTTCGGAACTGTTTGAACTTTCCGGTATCGAGAGGACGCGCCGAGGCAAAGACTTCCGGTGCGAATCTCGGAATAGCCGGAAACTCAACTGGATCGCCGACATATAAGGAATCTCCGATCTGAAGATCAGCAGCGTTTACCAGACCGACAACATCACCGGGATACGCCTCGTCGACAGTTGTTCGCTCTGCCCCGAACACTTGAGATGCGTACTTTGTGGCGAACGGCTTCCCGGTCCGTTGGCAAGTGAGCACCATGCCACGCTCAAACATCCCTGAGCACACTCGAACAAACGCAATTCGGTCTCGATGCGACCTATCCATGTTGGCCTGGACCTTAAACACGAATGCGGAACAGCCAGCGTCAAGCGCCCGAGGCTCGCCAGCAATGTCGAGTCGCTCCCCTGCTGGCGGAGCCAGGTCAACGAGCGTGTCGAGAACATGTCGCACACCAAAATTCGTCAATGCAGAACCGACAAATACCGGTGTTGACTCAGCAGCAAGAAACGACTCCCGATCGACAACAGCTCCTACCGCATCAAGCAACTCAACATCGTCAAGTGCCTGCGACCACGCACTCCCCTCCTCCTGCGCGGCTTGCTCAATCGAAACAATTTCCTCGGGCGCAATTGCGGACCCACGAACAGTACGGGTGAACCGGGTGAAGTCACCTGAAGTGCGATCGATCACCCCTCGAAAGTCTCCAGGAATCCCAACCGGCCATGTTGCAGGTGTCGGACGCAACCCAATTTGCTCTTCAATTTCGTCTAGAAGCTCGAGTGGCGCTCGTCCAGGGCGGTCGTATTTATTCAAAAAAGTAATCACAGGCAAATTGCGACTTCGACACACCTCAAACAACTTGAGCGTCTGAGGCTCAATACCCTTCGCAACGTCGAGCACCATGACCACCGAATCGACAGCCGCAAGCACCCGGTAGGTGTCCTCCGAAAAATCACGGTGTCCAGGAGTGTCGAGAAGATTGAACTGCATCCCTCGATAATCGAATGTCAATGCGGTAGAAGAAATCGAGATACCTCGCTTCTTCTCCATCTCCATCCAGTCGCTGGTTGCTGAGCGTCGGCCTTCGCGAGCCTTTACAGCACCAGCTTCGCCAACTGCACCGGCATACAGCAGAAACTTCTCGGTCAATGTCGTTTTCCCCGCGTCAGGGTGACTAATGATCGCGAATGTTCGACGTCGAGACGCCTCAAAAACTGGCTGTGACACGGCGGGCAGGCTAACTGGCCTGTGATACTAGAGACGTGATGTTTCCAGATCCCCCAGGATGTTCCTTTGCCAGCGATAACGCCGCCGGAATCCACCCGGAAGTTCTTGCCGCCATTTCTGCCGCAAATACTGGTCACGCACTGGCCTACGGGGCCGACTCGTGGACCGCGCAGGTGGAACAGGAATTCAATGATCTCTTTGGCCAGAAGGTCTCAGTATTTCTCACGCTGAACGGCACTGGAACGAACATTCTTGCGCTTGCCACCATGTTGCAACCCGGAGAATCGGTGCTGTGCACCGACTGGTCTCACATCAACGACGACGAAGCAGCAGCTCCCGAACGAATACTCAGCACCAAGCTCATCCCGACGCCCTCAGTCGATGGGAAAATGAGCGTTGACTCCATTCATGCTCGAGCAGAGGCTCTCGGAAATATTCACCACGCCCAGCCGGGGGTGCTCTCGCTCACCCAAGCAACCGAGTGGGGCACGACATACTCCGTTGACGAGATCGGTGAACTCTGCGAAGTGGCGCACTCATACGGAATGCGTGTTCATGTTGATGGTGCCCGCATCGCTAATGCCGTCGCCGCCCTCGGAAAGGGGCGGGCAGGCCTGCGAGAAATGATTGTTGAAACCGGCGTCGACACGATGTCGTTCGGGGGCACCAAAAATGGGCTGATGGCCGCGGAAGCGGTGATCCACCTCACTCCTTACCCTGTGCAGTTAGGCCAACATTTACGGAAACAGGTGAACCAACTCGGATCCAAAATGAGGTTCGTGGCCGCTCAATTTATTGCTGCTCTGACCGATGATCGCTGGCTTGATTGGGCATCTCATGCCAACTCAATGGCAACCATCCTTCATTCCGGGGCTACGGGCATCATCGGTGACGCAGCTGGTGCACCCCCTGCCGTCAACAGCATGTTTCCGACCTTGCCAGATTCGGTCGCTCATCCACTCCGAGACTGGTGCTTCTTCTGGGGTTGGAATTCTGCGTCGTCTCAACACCGGTGGATGACGTCATGGGACACGACACACCAAGATGTTGATCGATTCCTCGAGGGACTTCGACTCGCCGTCAATCACTCAGAACATCGCAATTGACCCGGCCCACTGGCAACATCTAGTATCTCGTGTTGGGTCCTGTGGGGGGATCTCATAACAACTAGGGGGAAACAATGAGCAACGTTCTCGATTTCATCACTCGGCATCTCACCGACGACGAGTGGATGGAAGACGCAGCGTGCAAGGGAATGACTCACCTTTTCTTTCCAACTCCCGCTGAGCGCCCCCAAACCCGAGAGCGTCGAGAAGATGCAGCCCGCGAAATTTGCCAATCATGTTCAGTGAAGTTGGTCTGTCGTGATTTTGCCCGCGACAACCACGAATACGGCCTGTGGGGCGCAGAGAGTGAAGATGAGCGCCACACCGCTGGCTACCGCCTCATCGCACCCATTGGGGTCCGCGCCCGTCAATCGAGCTGAACAACGTGACCTCAGTGTCAGGTCAAACTGGATCTGTCATTGTCGTTGGTAGCGCAAATATTGACTTAGTAGCGACAACCTCGCGACACCCGCTGCCAGGCGAAACTTTGATCGGCACCGGCTACAACGAGTACCCCGGCGGCAAAGGACTCAATCAGGCAGTTGCCGCCGCTCGTGCCGGAGCCAATACGGCATTCGTTTGCGCAATCGGCAGCGATGACGCAGGCAGGTTCCTTCGTTCAATCGCCGCCGCAGAGGGAATCGATCTCGCCGATTTATACGAGTCGCCAACAGCGCCAACAGGCCGAGCACTCATCGTCGTCGATGACGGAGGCGAGAACTCAATCATCGTGATTCCCGGCTCGAACGCCGAGTGCCCACCGGCAACAACCATGAATCCTGCAGACGTTGTGCTCGCCCAACTTGAGGTGCCGATTTCCACCGTTGTCGAGTCATTCCGGGCCGCCAGACAGGTTGGTGCTACCACCATTTTGAACCCGGCTCCCGCCGCAGAACTTGAAAAATCCGTCCTTGCCTTGTGCGACATCGTTATTCCGAACGAGCACGAAGTTGAGTTACTCGGAGGCGTGACGGCCCTCCATGAATCTGGAGTGCAGACCATCATCGTGACACGAGGCGCACAAGGCATTGACCTTCACCACGGCGGAACGAAAACATCTATTCCCTCATTTACAGTTGACCCTGTAGACACCACCGGGGCCGGAGATGCGTTCTGCGGAAACCTTGCGTCATCACTTGCC
>JALRDI010000174.1 GCA_023257035.1 Ilumatobacteraceae bacterium
ATCGCCGTTGGTGAAAACCACGTTGAGGTACTCGGCCGAGGCTGGCTCACCACGTCGGTTCTGCAAGTGACGTACATAAGCGCCGAAGGAAAGGTCGTACGCGGCGGCGGCCCCACAGTGAAGAACGTCTCCGGGTTCGACCTACCGAGACTGATTGTCGGGTCACTCGGAACCCTCGGACTTCTCGGCCAGGTCATTCTTCGAACGAATCCAATACCACCAAAGTCCCAATGGCTCGAGAGCCATGATGCCGACCCGTTCAAAGTGACGTCACAGGTGCTTCGACCTTCAGCTGTGCTGTGGGATGGCTCATCCACACGGGTGCTGCTTGAAGGCCACGAGCCTGATGTCGCGTCCTCGCAGCAGGCGCTAGCAGCCATCGGGTCGTGGGCCGAAGTTGCTGGTGGATTTGACCTACCGCAACATCGCTGGTCACTCCGACCAGATGACCTCAAACAATGCTCTGGCGACTTTGTTGCGTCAATCGCTGTTGGCACTGTGTGGCGACACGAACCTCAACCACCTCGTCCGTTATCGCAGAGCGTCATCGACATCTCGACGCGGCTGAAATCCAATTTTGACCCAACCGGCCGACTGAACCCTGGGAGAAGTGTGTTCTGATGGATCTTGGAATCGACACCGATCGACTCGGCACGTGCGTGCAATGCGGGCTATGCCTCTCGTCGTGTCCGACCTATCGCGTCACCGGAGATGAAACGTTCTCGCCACGAGGACGCATCGCTCTTATGCGTCAGGTCCAGCTACATGATGCGCCGCTCACCAAAGAAGTGACTGAAGCATTCGACACCTGCATTCAATGCCTCGGCTGTGAACCAGCGTGTCCATCGGTGGTGCCGTATGGTCACTTCATTGAGGCAACACGTACTGCTCTCACCGAGCACCGCGGGTCATGGAAAAAAGCCATCGCGCTCTGGCCGCTCACCAAACCTCGTTTGTTACGCCTTGGCTCAACGCTGCTCGCAGTAGCCCAGCGCCTTCGACTCGTGCCGGCACGACTCGGCCTGCCCAAGCGACTTCCTCTTCGGCAACCTCCGCATCGCAGTTCAGGGACCGACGTCTACCTCTTTACCGGGTGTGTCATGGATGCATGGCAACGCGAGGTGCACTTTGCAACGCAGCGAGTACTTGAAGCAGCCGGCTTTGGAGTGACACCGACCGGTGACTCTGCAGGTTGCTGTGGAGCACTACACACTCATGCTGGGCTCACCGAGCACGGCGAGCGGCTCACCCAACATGTCGACTCTGCGCTCGACCCGAACATTCCGATCATCGTGAACTCCGCCGGATGCGGCGCACATCTGAAACAACATTCCTCACACCAGGTGTTCGACGCACAGGAGTTCCTCGCCGAATACATCGACCGTCTTCCAGATGTCACCCCACTCAACGTCACGGTGGCAGTTCAAGATCCTTGCCACTTACGACACGTACAACGAGCACACCTCCCGACTCGAATATTGCTGAAGAAGTTCGTACGCAATGTCACTGAACTTGACGACGATGGCCTGTGTTGCGGTGCAGGTGGGGCGTACTCGGTCTTGCAGCCTGGGATGTCACAGCAGGTACGTAATCGAAAAGTTGCGTCGATCGACCGAAGCAATCCTGACCTTGTTGCGAGTGCAAACCCCGGTTGTTCGATGCACCTTGCAGCAGCCGGAGTTGCGATCGACCACCCGATGGTCATCATCGACAACGCTCTCGTCGGACGCTGACGGGCGCCGCTCACACCTCACACAACCTCGAACATCGCGTTGTCTGCGTTCACCGCAGAGAAGGCTCCGCCACTACGGTCAGACGTATGACAACCTTTCGAGCTTTTCGTGCAGACACATCAGGTGACGCCGTCGACCGTGGCGTCGTCGAAATGTCAACCGACGACCTCGCCAGTGACGGAGCACTCGTCGAAGTTCACTGGTCGAGCGTCAACTACAAAGACGGGCTGGCCTCAACACCAACTGGCAAAGTCGCTCGATTCAGCCCAATGGTTCCCGGAGTTGACCTCGCCGGCGTACTCCTCGAAGACGCTGGTGACATCACAGCAGGAACTGAGATCATCGTTCACGGATACGACCTCGGTGTGAACCGGCATGGCGGATTCGCTCAGTTCGCAACCGTCCCTCACGAGTGGATTGTTCCTCTTCCGCCAGGTCTGTCCACCCGGGAAGCAATGGTGCTCGGCACCGCTGGGTATACCGCCGCACTCTCGGTCATCGCGCTTCTTGATCACGGGCTTTCGCCGTCGGACGGAAAGATTCTCGTTACAGGAGCCACCGGCGGTGTTGGCTCGACTGCGGTCAGCATGATGGCACGACTCGGTTACGACGTCGTTGCCTCAACCGGCAAGCCAGATGAGTCATCGTTCCTCACCGACCTCGGTGCGAGCGAGATCATTGACCGATCGGTGCTCGCCGAAGCCGGCAAGCCCCTGCAGGGAATGCAATGGGCAGGCGCAATCGACTGTGTCGGTGGAGTTCCGCTTGCAAATGTTCTCGCTCAGACGAATTACGGAGGAGCGGTTGCAGCCAGCGGACTCACCGCAGGTAACGGCCTTCCGACCACGGTGCTGCCATTCATTCTTCGCGGAGTCACGTTGTACGGAATCGATTCGGTTCAGACCCCGCTCGAACGACGACGCGAAGTGTGGCAGCGAATTGCTTCAGACCTGAAGCCTGCAGGTCTTGACAGCATCGGCCGCGATATCGGCCTTGAAGATCTCGACGAGGTGCTGACCGGCATTCTCGAGGGCAGGGCTGTCGGCCGAGCCGTCGTCGACCTCAAGCGGAGCTGACATGAGTGATCAAGGTTTCACCAAACCATCTGCGGAGGTGTTGAAGTCGATCCTCACTCCGGTGCAATACGAAGTCACACAGAATGCGGGAACCGAACGTCCCTTCTCCGGCGAATACTGGAATGTGTTCGACGAGGGTCGTTATGACTGCATCGTCTGCAACACCCAACTCTTCACGTCCGACACGAAGTTTGATGCGCACTGCGGATGGCCAAGTTTTTATCAAGCAATCGATGACAGCCGGGTGAGTTTTATCGAGGACCGGTCTCACGGAATGATCCGTGTAGAGGTTCGCTGCGCGACCTGCGATGCCCACCTCGGCCACGTCTTCCCCGATGGCCCCGCCCCGACGGGCGATCGATATTGCATGAACTCAGCGTCACTGAAATTCGCACCGGCAACGGAGGGCTGACATGCCAGCAGCAATCGTAAATTGGGCTGACCAAGAGCGGGTATTGAGCCCGCATGTCAGTGTGCTCGTTGGTGATGCCAACGGTGGTTACCCCTCAGGAAACTCACTTGTCATTCGGGGGTCAAGCGAGGCGGTCATTATTGATCCATCGGTGACGGTTGTTGAAAAG
>JALRDI010000237.1 GCA_023257035.1 Ilumatobacteraceae bacterium
GATTGTCGGGCTCGGACGAATCGGCAAGCTTGTCGCCGACCGGGCTCGGGCATTTCAGATGCGAATTGTTGCGTTCGACCCATTTGTGTCCGAGGAACGGGCGAAACAGATTGGTGTCGAGTTGCTCTCACTTGACGACCTCGTCGCTGTGAGCGATTTTCTCACCGTTCACCTACCGCGAACCCCTGAGACCATCGGCCTCATCAACGCTGAGTTGCTCTCAACCGCAAAGCCATCTCTGCGAGTGATCAATGTCGCCCGCGGTGGCATTGTCGTCGAGGAAGATCTTGCTGCGTGTATTGCCTCCGGAACGATTGCCGGTGCGGCACTTGACGTCTTCGACTCAGAACCGTGCACGGAGAGCCCCCTCTTTGGGCTACCGCAGGTTGTTGTTACTCCACATCTAGGAGCGAGCACTCGCGAAGCCCAGGACAAAGCTGGCGATGCGATTGCCGACATGATGCTGCTCGCGCTCGCTGGAGAGTTCGTGCCCTGGGCGGTCAATGTTGATGCTGCCGAGGCAGATGACAATCTCCGGCCATACCTCGGATTGGCTGAGCGACTCGGCCGGCTGTTTTCATCGCTTGCTGTTGACTCGCCAACGAAGATCAGTTTTGAAGTCGCTGGCGATATCGCAGTGCATGACACTCGGATTCTTGGTCTTGCGGTACTGAAGGGATTCTTCGGTCGCACATCTGATGAGCAGGTCAGCTTTGTGAACGCTCCGAAGTTGGCGGCATCTGCCGGGGTCGAGTTTGAGGAACTCAAACGCTCGGTCTCTGATGAATATCTCAATATGTTGACGGTCTCGGGCGGGGCGCACACGATTTCTGGAGTGCTCACCGGACGAAGCGCACAGCAACGAGTTGTTGATGTCGATGGCCATGGAGTCGACGTTCCACCTTCCGAACACATGCTCTTGATTTCGAACGATGACCGCCCTGGCGTAATCGGAACTGTCGGTACGGTGCTCGGAGATGCCGAGGTCAACATCGCGGACATGGATGTCGGTCGGGTAGATGGGGAAGACTCCGCCGTGATGCTGATTGCAACCGGTTCGGTTGTGTCAGACGAGGTGCTTGACGCTCTTCGTCGTTCCCCTGGAATTACGAGCGTCGTCGCCCTCGACGGCTGAGATCAAGGAGAGCAACTACGCCGAGTCTCTTCGGCGACTGTTCGTGCGGCACTCGCAAAGTCGTCACCGTTACTTGCGTAGAGAACTGCCCGTGAAGAATTCACGATGATCCCATGCCCGTCACGTCGAGACCCGTTTGACTTCACTTCGTCAGCGGAACCGCCCTGCGCTCCGACGCCCGGAACAAGAATGGGCAGGTCTCCAACAATCGATCTGACTTGTGCAAGTTCGTTGGGGTACGTCGCTCCAACCACAAGCCCGCAATCACCAAGTTGAGCCCAGCGTTGAGAGATCATCTCGGCGACGCGAACGAAGAGCGGCGCCCCACCTGTGTCGAGCATCTGCAGATCATCCCCACCTGGGTTTGAGGTTCGGCACAGTCCTATAACGCCGCCACCAGCTGCGAAGAACGGCTCAACTGAGTCGGTTCCAAGGTACGGATTAACGGTGACCGCATCAGCACCGAATCGATTGAATGCCTCAACCGCATAATTTGCTGCAGTCGACCCGATGTCGCCGCGCTTGGCGTCGAGGATGAGGACCGCATCGGGGTGATTCTCACGAATGTAGGTGCAGATTGTTTCGAGTTGATCCTCTGCACGTTGCGCGGCGAAGTAAGCAATCTGAGGCTTGAACGCGCAGACAAGATCTGCGGTCGCATTCACGATCTCAATACAGAACTCTGCGATTCCGTTTCGGCTAGCGGCGAACCGCTCCGGCATCTTCGCCGGGTCGGGATCAAGACCGACACACAGATTTGAACCATTGGCTTCCCAAGCGCGGTCAAGACGTTGCAAAAATCCCATTGGGCTCAGCCCTCTACCGAGATTGCTGCAGTGGGGCATAGGTCAGCGGCATCTATAACGGCAGCTCGAAGCGATTCATCAGGCGACTCCTGCTCGACCACGACTATTCCGTCTGCTCCAATAGAAAACACGTCTGGACATAGTTGCGCGCAACCACCGGTGGCGGCACACGCCTCGCGATCAACCGAGACAAACATACGTGCCGATGTTACTCGTGAGAGTCTTCGTCAATCAGCGTTGTTGGCGCTCGAATGCAGCGAGAACTGCCTTGAGAGATGCCGTGGTGATATTCGGGTCGCTTCCGAGGCCCCAACGAGTTGTGGTGTCAGAAGCCGTTTCCACGTAGGCAACCGCCTGAGCGTCAGCTCCTCGGCCGATGGCATGCTCGGTGTAGTCGAGGACATCAAACTCAATCGGCCATTCGCTGCGCAATGCGGCAACAAACGCTTCGACCGGACCGTCCCCCTCGCCTGCGATGGTGACAGCCCCGCCATCAACCGACAACTGAGCAGTGACCTTTGTACGGCCTTTGCCATCGGTTGTCGAGGTGTGCAGCTCATGGCTTCGGAGTTGGAATGCAGGCTCTTCGGGCAAATATTCCGCACTGAATGCATCCCACATAACTCCTGGTGAGACCTCGGTGCCTGAATCCTCAGTGATGTTCTGAATCGTCTTTGAGAACTCGATTTGCAAACGCCGTGGAAGGTCGTACCCGTACTCTTCCTTCATGACGTAGGCGACGCCTCCCTTGCCGGACTGGCTATTAACCCTGATGACCGCCTCGTAGCTGCGACCGACATGCTTTGGGTCGATCGGGAGGTAGGGGACTCCCCATCGTTCGTAGGGCTCGGGAAGATGTTCAAAACCCTTCTTGATCGCATCTTGGTGCGAGCCAGAAAATGCCGTGTAGACGAGGTCTCCGACGTAGGGATGCCGGGGGTGAACGGGAAGACGGTTGCAATATTCGGCAGTTCTGCGAAGTGCATCGATGTCGCTGATGTCGAGTTCAGGATCGACGCCATTAGCAAACAAGTTCATTGCGAGGTTGATGACATCGACATTGCCGGTGCGTTCGCCATTGCCGAATAACGTTCCTTCAACGCGATCGGCACCTGCCATCACTCCGAACTCTGCCGCTGCGACGGCGCAACCTCGATCGTTGTGGGGGTGAAGGCTGACGATCACAGAATCGCGATCGCGGATGGTGCGACCAAACCACTCGATCACGTCGCCGTAGACATTCGGTGAATAGCACTCGACTGTGGCCGGCAGATTCAGGATTAAAGGATTGTCGGGGGTCGGCTGGATGACGTCCATCACCGCTTCACACACCTCGATCGCATATTCCGGTTCGGTGAGGGTGAAACTCTCAGGGGAGTATTCGTACCGAATTTCTGTCCCTGACAACTGTGCCTCGTGCTGCTTGCAGAGGTTCGCTCCGTCGACTGCAACCTGCTTGATGCCCTCTTTGTCGAGGTTGAACACGACCTCGCGTTGCAGGGGATTGGTTGAGTTGTAGAAGTGAACGATTGCGCGAGGAGCGCCCTCGAGTGCCTCATATGTGCGGGCGATGAGCTCTGGGCGGCACTGCACGAGCACTTGGATCCACACGTTTTCTGGGATGAGATCCTCGGTAACCAGTTGTCGGACAAAGTCGAAATCCGGCTGGCTGGCTGAGGGGAATCCAATTTCAATCTCGGTGAATCCCATCTTCACCAGCTCCCGGAACATGGCCAACTTGCGGACGGGATCCATGGGGTCAATGAGCGCCTGGTTTCCATCTCGGAGGTCTACGGAGCACCAAATTGGTGCCTTCTCGATCACTTTGTTTGGCCAAGTCCGATCGGTAAGCACGATCGGGACATAGGGGGCATAACGATCAAAGGGCATCTTCTTCGGAGTGGCAGGTGTTGGAGGCATTTGTATTCCTTCTCGCAAGTGGTAAATCGTCGAATGTCGTCTGAAAAATGAAATCGCCCCCAACCGGGGCGGCGGGGGCGGGCGAACGTCGTCGAAGCGCGCTCGCCCTACATAAGGAGCAGAAGCGGACGCAAGATGTTTTCCACGAACCCAACGATAGCCGGGAGAGGCTCCCTCAACAATGTCAGCCACATCTCGGGTGACGGCGGCGGTAGCCTACGTTCATCATGTCAGAGCAATACAGTGGTCGCGGTCGTGGCGGCGGAAACCGCAACCGGCGACGCTCTGGTCCGAGCCGTCGCCCTGAAACCGAATCTGAAGAGCAGCGATCCGGCAAATTGACCACCGCTAATTCGCTTCCGGCGGTCGACCCTCCGACGGGTTTCGCGAAACTAGGAGTGCCGGAGCGAATTGACAACGGTCTTGCTGCAGCGGGCTTTGCTCAGCCGTTTGCTATCCAACTCGAGGCCATTCCTGTGGCGATCGAGGGCCGCGACGTATGTGGCCGGGCTAAAACGGGCTCAGGTAAGACCCTTGCGTTCGGTATTCCAATGCTGTCGCGAATCCAAGGTTCAGCTGGTCCTAGTGCTCCCCTTGGATTAGTGCTCGTCCCTACACGCGAACTTGCGGTGCAGGTGGCTGAAGTTCTCCAACCTGTTGCCGCTGCAGCGGGAATCACGGTTGCTCCTGTCTACGGTGGAGCGAGCCGTGAGCACCAGGTGCGCGAACTGCAGCGTGGTGTCGAACTTGTTGTCGCGACACCTTTGCGGCTTATCGATCTCATCAAATCTGATGAGGTTGATCTCGGCGATGTTCAGATCGTCTGTCTCGACGAGGCCGACAGAATGGCCGATGACGGGTTCACCCCGCAGGTTGAGTGGATTCTTCGGCACTGCACAGGCCGAAACCAGACCATGTTGTTCTCAGCAACTCTCGATGGAGATGTTGGTCACCTGATTCGCCACTACTTGAACGACCCGATTGAGGTTGCGATCGACTCGGCGACTGACACGGTCGGAACGATGCATCACCTCTTTCTTGCCGTCCACCACATGGACAAGGCTCGCGTGGTTGGTGCGATCAGCGAATCGATTTCAAAAGTGGTCGTGTTCTGCCAGACGAAACGGCTGTGCGACAAGGTTGAGCGAGCGTTAGTTGACGATGGTGTGAACGCTGCGGCGATCCACGGTGACCTCTCGCAGGCGGCTCGTGAACGAGCGCTCCAGCGTTTTGCAGAAGGCCGACTCAACGTGCTCGTGGCGACCGATGTCGCGGCTCGAGGTATCGACATTGATGACATCGGTGCGGTTATTCATTACGACCCTGCTGGCGATGCGAAGGACTATCTGCATCGTTCCGGGCGAACCGCTCGTGCGGGTCGTGACGGGTGGGCCGTGACGTTTGTTGAATACAACCAACACACTCAGATGCGAGTGTTGCAACGTATGTTGCGGTTGCCAACAAACAAGCCAATCGAGGTGTTTTCGAATGACGTTCGGTTGCGTGATCTACCCACCTTCAACGCTGACGTCACGACCGACGCAACCGATCACTCCTGACGGCCGCTGGATGATTCCAGCACCTAACGTGGGTCTGTGCTTCACCGACTGACTTTCGGCGTGGCTGCGGCATGCCTCACGGTTTCATGCTCGGCACCTCAGCCAGTCGCTGTGGAGGAATCACCGGCCACCACCACACCACCACCTACGACATCGGAACCGGTGCTCCAACCCGCATCCCCTGCAGGGCTTGTTGACGAACTATCGGTATCGCTGACGGTTGAGGAACTCAACATCGATGAACATGTCACGGTGACGAATAAGGAGCCGATCGGACTCTTCACTTCGGTTGCGAGTTGCTCGCTAGTTGAGGGAGGAGGCTGGTTTCCTCTTGAGATTGTTGTCTCAGGCGAGTCGTTTATTCGCCTGTCCTCGGCATCCCCTACACCCAAAGGGATTGGGGCGATTGAAGGTCAACTCGTGTACCGAGGTCAGAGCAGCGTTCCACTGGACGCAACTGTCACGATCTACGTGGGTGACGGCTCTGGATCTGGGACATTCGTCGGGAGCGACGATGCGGGTCGAGCCGTTTCTGGAGACTTCGACTGTGGCTCAGCGGCGGTCTCGGATACCGCGCCAGGTGAGGCAAACATTGAGTTGTCTATTCGATTACTTCAGGCAAATGAAATCGGGGGTCAACGTGTTCGGCGCTTCGGATTTCGGACAACGTCAACCCAGGGATGCCCGACGAATAACGAGGATTCGCAGCAGTGGCAAGTCGACAATGCAGACCACCCAGTCGGTGGCCTCGTGTCAGCAGCCCTCTCGTTCGACTCGCCAATCAGTCAATGGGTAGGGGAGTTCACGATCGTCGGCGAAACCGTGGTCGTTGAGGCTCTCGCAGTATCGACGATGCCGAGTGGGCTCGTCTTTTCAGGCACCAGCATCGACGGCATAAGCGTCGACGGGGCGTTGACCTGTTAGGCCTTCAGCCACGCAGGGCGCTGTGCCTCATACGAATCGATCGCGTCAGCATGGCCGAGCGTGATTCCGATGTCATCAAGCCCCTCAAGGAACCGATGTTGTGTCGGCTGATCCATTGGGAACTCAGACGAAATTCCTGCGGCCGGCACCTCGACGAGAAGCTGTTCCATGTCGACGACGATCGAAGTTGAAGGATCCGTATCGATCGCTGCCCAGATCGCCTCGACTTCGTTGAGTGGAAGTACTGCTGGAACGAGGCCATTCTTCGTGCAGTTGTTACGGAAAATGTCGGAAAAACTTGGAGCGATGACGGCTTCGAATCCAGCTTGCTGAATTGCCCAAACTGCATGCTCGCGACTTGAGCCGACGCCGAAGGATGGTCCTGCGACGAGGATGTTCGCACCAGCGAAACGTTCGTCATTCAACACGAATGAAGGATCATCGCGCCAGGTTGAGAAGAGTCCCTTCTCAAAGCCTGTCCGCTCGACCCGCTTCAACCACTCTGCAGGAATGATCTGATCGGTATCGACATCGCTGCGGCGAAGCGGAACCCCGGTACCTGTGATGACGCGTACGGCTTTCATGAAAGATCCTCCGGAAGTGCAAACTGGCCAGCGACAGCGGTTGCTGCGGCAACGGCGGGAGACACGAGGTGTGTGCGACCGCCACGTCCTTGACGGCCCTCAAAATTTCGGTTCGATGTACTCGCTGAACGCTCACCCGGGGTGAGCTTGTCAGGGTTCATCGCAAGACACATTGAGCAGCCCGGCTCGCGCCAATCTGCTCCGGCCGCGGTGAATACCTTGTCGAGACCCTCGGCCTCCGCTTGTGCCTTGACTCGATGCGATCCCGGGACGACCATCACTCGCGGAACTGTCACTGTTCTGCCGTCAAGTACTGCGGCTGCGGCACGAAGGTCTTCGATGCGGCTGTTCGTGCATGACCCGATGAAGACAGTGTCGACCGGGACATCTCGCATGGCGGTTCCGGGCTCAAGGCCCATGTACTCAAGGGCACGACGGACGGTTTCTTGAGTGGTGGGATCAGTGAAGTCTTCTGGTGATGGAACATTTCCGTCGATTGAGGTGACCTGCGCTGGGTTTGTTCCCCAGGTGACCTGCGGACGAATCGTTGCGGCATCAATAACGACTTCTTTATCCCACGCTGCGCCCTCGTCAGTGGTCAGCGTCGACCAGTCGGCAACTGCCGAGTCCCAGTCGTTGCCGGTAGGTGCGTGATCACGACCTTTTAGGTATTCGAATGTCGTTGCGTCAGGGGCGATAAGCCCAGCCTTAGCGCCGGCTTCAATTGACATGTTGCAGACTGTCATGCGGCCTTCCATCGACAGTGAGGTAATTGCCGAACCGCGGTACTCAATGACATGCCCAATGCCACCACCGGTGCCAATGGTGCCAATGATCGCGAGAACAACGTCTTTAGCGGTGACGCCTGGTTGAAGCTCGCCCTCAACGCTCACCGACATCCATTTTGGACGGCTCTGCGGCAGTGTCTGCGTCGCAAGCACATGCTCGACTTCGCTGGTTCCAATTCCAAACGCGAGAGCACCGAATGCTCCGTGGGTGGCCGTGTGGCTGTCACCACAGACAATTGTTGTGCCAGGAAGAGTTCTTCCTTGTTCAGGGCTGATGACATGGACAATGCCCTGGTCAGCGTTGCCCATTGGGTAGTTGACGATTCCGAATTCATCGGTGTTGACGCGGAGTGTCTCGACCTGCTTGGCAGAAATTGGATCAGCAATCGGTTGATCGATGTTTTCTGTTGGCACGTTGTGGTCCTCGGTGGCAACGGTCAACTCCGGTCGGCGAACGGTGCGTCCGCTCATGCGAAGGCCATCAAATGCTTGGGGGCTGGTGACCTCGTGGATGAGATGGAGATCGATGTAGAGGAGGTCGGCCTCACCCGGGGTTGATGTGACGAGGTGACGGTGCCAGATCTTCTCCGGCAGGGTCATCGGTCGTTCGGTCGTCATGTTGCTGTGTTTCCGTTCTGTATCGCTGATCACTGAAGCGGCCATACGCGCTCGTTTAGACGTGACGAATCTACCCGGATACCGGCTGAAGCCGTGTGGTGGCCGACTCAGTAGGTGCCAACAAGTTCGACGACGAGTAGAACTGGAGTTCCCCCGTCAAGACCGAGGTCAGGGATACCTTCATCTCCGAAGGCCAACTCGGCCGGTACTGACATCGCGCGAATGCCTCCGACCGTCATTCCTTGCAGCCCTTCATAGAGCCCAGGAATCGAGTACCCCTCGACAACTTCGATGAGCGTGGGTTGGCCCTCAGACCATGTTTCAAACAGGATCTCACCCGATTCGGCATTGCCAATGAGAAGGTGCACGATTGCGCTGTCGCCCACACCGATTGTCGCTCCGTCTCCTTCAGAGATATCGACGAGTTCAAGTGCATCGGTTGGTGGGTAGTCGGCGGCATCAATTTCTGGGATGTCATCGGCAGTTGAGGTGGCAACTACTGCTCGGACCTCAAGCATGAATGTCAGTGCATCACCGGCTTCGATGACTCCCCCTGGCGGGTTATCGCCATAGGCGAGCTCGGCCGGAATATCGAGCCGTCGCAGACCGCCGGCCTTTGCGCCGATAAGTCCTGTATCCCACCCTTCAATGACTGACCCGATGCCGACGGTGAATGCGATGGGTTCGCCGCGCTGGTAGCTGTTGTCAAACTCAAGTCCATCCTCGGAGCGAATGCCGGTGTAATCGACCCAGACGGTGTCGCCTTCGGCGACCGCTCGGCCAGTTCCCTCTGAGATATCGGTGATGACGAGTTCGGTTGGAACGCTGTCCGGGGCCTCAACCTCGGGTCGATCAAGTCGTATTGCCACTGTGGTCGTTGTCTCGCTGAGTGGTTCGAGCGAGACATCTGTGACGTCCGCATCTTCCGCCGTTTCGGCAGAGTCGCTCCCTCCGCAAGAGGTGAACGCAAAGAGCGCGGTGAAGGCGACGAGAGTGAGTCTGAGGGGTGCAACCATGAGGCCGACCGTACCGGCGTTGGCTACGACTTTGTGTTCGCAGCGCGCATTCTGAGCCAGTCCGCCTCTGCATGGCCCAACGGAGTGCTCGGTGCAGACCTCGTGAACGGCCACAATTCTTCTGCGATCTCCCGGTAATTGCCGGTGGCGTTGAGATCTCCTAGGAGGGCATACAGCCCAAGGTTGATCCGCTGAATGAAGACGAAGGCTCGTGGAACCGTCGCATATTGCGATATCGGGCTGCTGCGATCGAACGTATGCCGGACAATTCCAGATGCATATTCCGGTGTCCAGGTGATCTCGCGTCGAGCTGCGATCGGTTCGTAAAACCTCGAGAAATAGGTTCCGACATCACTGGTCTCAACTGGTGCATCAACTTTCAGCATTCCTGCGTTCTCAAGCACCGACCTGAAGCCGGGAACATCATGATCAACCGCTGCAAGTCGAACCATTGTTTCGAACGTGGTCATCTCGTCGACGGAAAAATCTTTGACAAGGCCAAAGTCGAGAAACGTGACTTTGCCATCACGATGGAACAGGTAGTTACCGGGGTGTGGATCGCCATTGAACGAGCGCATTGTGTAGAGACTGCGGAAGACGAACCGGAACATTGTCTCGGCGATCGCATCTCGCTCGTGTTTGTCCCAGGTGAGTACTTCTGACCAAGTATGACCGCTGACGAGTTCAGTCGTCAGCACGCGACGTGAGCAGAACTTCGGAATGACGTCTGGTACCGAGATTGTCGGATGACCCCGGTAGAAGTCAGCGAAGCGCTGTTGATTCTGTGCCTCACGTGTGTAGTCGAGCTCTTCGGTGAGGCGCTCTTTGATTTCCTCGACCATGTCTGTCGGATCGAGGCCCCCAAAACCTTGCTTCAAGATGGTTCCGAGGATGTTGGCGTTCTTCAGGTCTGCTGCGATCGCTGTATCGACCCCCGGGTACTGCACTTTCACCGCAACCGCTCGTTCTTGGCCAGTTTCGTCATCGATGACAATCGCTCGGTGGACCTGACCGATTGAAGCCGCAGCGATCGGTGTGGGGTCCCATTCAACGAATAGCTCTGAGGGATCCGCACCAAGTTCTTCACTAATGACGGCACTAGCGAGTTCGGCACTCATCGGCGGAGCGTTGTTCTGCAACGTGGCAAGTGCTGCTCGAAGCGGCTCTGGCAGAGCATCGTCGAGATACGACGCCATCTGGCCCAGCTTCATGAGGGCGCCCTTCATTTGACCGAGTTCTTCGGTGACATGCTGAGCTGTCGCAATTTGCTTTCTCGTGTCGAGTTCGGAACGTCGATCTGCGTCGGCGAACACTTTTCGAGCAGCGGTGCTCAGGTGTGTTGCGCCAACTTTTGCGCCAAGGCGGGCAACACGAGCTGACCGGCCGACCCAGTTGGTGCTTGACGGGCCCGATAGTCGGCTCATGATGATGCGTTCGCCCGGCGAGCAACACTCTCGATCGCTCGAACAAGGGTCGGCACAAATCGGTCGGCTTGGGCAACGATTGCGTCGTGCTCGCCTTTCACCCGGAAGACATCGGCGTCTGGAATGAGGTCAAATAACTTCACCTGGCGCGACAGAGGTACGACGGGATCATCGAGAGTGGCGACGACCGAAGCTGGTACATCGATTGTGTGGGCCCATTCGAGTGATGAGAATTGACCGACGGCGTGGCCGGCTTCGAGCACCATTCTCCAGTCGTGTTGCGCTGCTTGAGAAATCGCCCAAGGTCCCCAGCTTTCTGACTTTCGTTGGAGATAGAACTGCTCACTAAACCAATCACGGGCCTGTCCAGGAGTGAGGCGGGCGAGGGTCGCAAGCCCGTTTAGCCCCATGAAGCTCAATCGTTCCTCGCGGCGTTCAGAAAAGTACGGGGCGGTTGCGCAGAGGACGAGACCATCCACTCGGTCTGGGTGCTGCTTCCATAGCAATTGAGCGATCGTGCCGCCCATTGAGTACCCGACGCCGATGACGTGCTCGACGCCAAGAGCGTCGGCCACCCGAATGACGTCGTCGGCGCAGTCCTCGAGCCGAAAAGACTTCTTCGAGCGGATACCTGATCCGTGTCCGCGCTGGTCAAACGCGATGATCGAGAATTGCTCACCAAGCGCCTTGTACGCCGAGAAGTAGTTGATATCGACACTCGCAGTCCAGCCATGGAGGAGCGCAATGGTCGGGGCGCCGGCAGGGCCTTGGACATGTCGAACGCTGAGTTCTCCAAGGCCATCGAGTTCAACCGTTGTTGCTGGGGGCAACGGCGGGGCGAGAGCCTCTGATTCGTTGTTGATATCGATTGTCGTCACGCCTGTCGCCGCCCGGGGTTGATTAGAGATCTTCGATGGAGAGGATCTCTACTTTCAACGTCCCGTTTGGTCCTTCGTATTCCAATGGGCCGGGGCCGGAGGTGTTAGCAAGAGCATCGCCGAGTGGAGATCCGGGTCCGACAATGGTGATATCGGCTGGGAGGCCGTCACGTTCTTCTTGGCTGCCGATGACAAAGCGCTCGGCCATATCTGCGTCGTCACCTTCATAGATCATCGTGAAGACTTGACGGGCTCCCTCGACGACGACCGCGGTTTCTAACAGGTGTTCAAGTTGCCGGATACGTCCTTCCATATGACCTTGCTTGTCTTTGGCGGCGTGGTATCCAGCGTTTTCTTTCAGATCGCCTTCGGCGCGGGCGAGTTCGATCTCTTCCGCGACTTCAATTCGTCCGCGAGTGGAGAGATCTTCGTATTCTGCCTTTAGGCGCTCGTAGGCATCTCGTGAGAGTTGCTGCTCGCTCATATTCATACGTTATCGGAGCCGAGAACCGTCATTTCTTGCACGCGACTGAATCATGTCGGCGTAGCCTTCGAGTATGGCTTATCGCATTGCAGTTGTAGGGGGAGATGGCATTGGCCCAGAGGTCACTGCCGAGGCATTGAAGGTCGTACGGGCTTCTGGAGTTGAGATCGAGACCGAGGATTTCGATCTTGGTGGCGCCAGATATCTCAATGATGGCGAAATTCTGTCGGATGAAACCCTCGATGAGCTGAGAAATTTTGATGCAATCCTTCTTGGCGCAGTCGGCGATCCGCGCGTCCCTCCTGGTGTGATTGAGCGGGGATTATTGCTGAAAATGCGTTTCGAACTTGACCTCTATGTCAACCAGCGGCCGTTCGTCGGTACCGCACCGGGCCACACCCGGCCTCACGACTTTGTGGTGATTCGCGAGAACACTGAAGGCCCGTATGTCGGCGAGGGCGGTGTGCTCCGCAAAGGCACGCCAAATGAAGTGGCAACACAAGGGTCAGTCAACTCTCGCATGGGTGTTGAGCGCTGCGTTCGGTACGCGTTCGAGCTTGCGATGCAACGCGAACGGAAGCACGTGACGCTCGTGCACAAGACCAACGTGTTGACCTTCTCGGGGGACCTCTGGGAACGCACCTTTAATTTGGTGGCAGCGGAATTCCCGCAGATTGAAACGGCGTACAACCACGTTGATGCAGCATGTATCTACTTTGTCCAAGACCCTCACCGTTATGACGTCGTCGTGACCGACAACCTATTTGGCGACATTCTGACCGACCTTGGCGGCGCGGTCTCAGGCGGAATTGGCCTTGCTTCGTCCGCGAATCTCAATCCGTCCCGCTCTGGTCCTTCGATGTTCGAGCCAGTGCATGGTTCTGCGCCGGACATCGCAGGGACAGGGGTCGCAAACCCGACTGCTGCGGTATTGTCCGCAGCACTAATGCTTGATTTCCTTGGCGAGTCTGATGCCGCCCGGCGAATCGAGGCCGCGTGTGCAGAGGTTCCGACTGAAGGAACCGTTGCCATCGGTGACATGATCGCATCACGCGTTTCTGGTTGATCGAAGCGCCGAATACCATCTGTTCGTCTGAAAGACTGCTGACATGCCCATTACCCCAACTCCCAAAATTTGGATGAATGGTTCGCTCGTTGATTGGGCGGATGCCAACGTGCACATTCTTACGCACACCCTTCACTACGGAATGGGAGTATTCGAAGGCATTCGCGCATACGAAACTGCTGATGGGCCGGCGGTATTTCGGTTGACGGAACACATTGAGCGTCTTCACAAATCAGCGAAGATTCTCGGAATGCCGATGCCGTATTCGGTTGAAGAACTGATTGCAGCAACGAAAGAGACGGTGGCGTCAACAGGCCTCGACTCTTGTTACATCAGGCCAATCGCGTATTTCGGATATGGCGAGATGGGCCTCAACACGCTTCCCTGCAAGGTTGACGTTGCGATCGCGTGTTGGCCGTGGGGCGCCTACTTGGGTGACGATGCCGTTGAGAAGGGCGTCCGTCTCAAGACCTCTTCGTGGACCCGCCACGATCACAACACCATGCCGCCTGCGGCGAAGACGGTTGGCAACTACGTCAACTCATCTCTCGCGAAGGTCGAAGCGTTGCAGGCGGGTTATGACGAGGCTGTCATGCTTGCGCCAAATGGCTTGGTCGCTGAATGCTCTGGCGAGAACTTGTTCGTTGCCCGACATGGCAAGTTGCTGACGCCTCCGCTTTCGGCTGGAGCCCTCGAGGGAATCACGCAAAGCACCGTGATGACGATCGCATCAGACCTCGGATTCGATGCTCGTACCGACAATCTCGCGCGGAGTGATCTTTACATCGCTGAAGAAGCATTTGTTGTTGGAACGGCAGCTGAAGTGTCATCGGTCAACTCGGTAGACGATCGAGAGATTCCGTGCCCAGGCCCAATGACGCGAGCAATTGCTGAGGCATACGGCGACGCGGTGCGAGGAAAAATCGATCGCTACCGCCATTGGTGCGAACTCGTCGCCTGAGTGATGTGAAGGTCAGCGCTGGTTCGCGAGCCGTCAACTCAAGAAATTGCCGCCTCTAGCTGGGCAATGAAGGCGGCGTGGTCAGCGTGCATGACGACAAGAGCATTGGGTTCGCGTCCGGTGAATCCGAGGAGATCCATGACGACCATGCCCCGAGTCGGCCCATCACCACACTCGGTCACAAGATTCAGGCGCCGAGTTTCTGTCGCAACAGTGGGGTCAATCGCATACGCCATCGCGATCGGGTCGGGCATGTCAAATCCGGCAAGTTTTGTATCTCTCGCGCAAAATTCGGCGACGATCCGCTGAATATCAATCGTGAACTCTGCAAGAGGAGTGCCGATTGCGCGAAGTCGTTGCGCCTCGTCAGGAATGATGACAGCGTCGCGTCGGGAGATGTCCCAACCAACAAATTCGACGGGTAACCCGGAGTCGAGCACGATTTGGACCGCGTGGGGATCAACCCACATGTTGAATTCCGCAACCGGGTTGACGTTTCCAACGTGATCAGCAGCAGCACCCATGATGACGACACGGGCGATGCGCTCGGCAATTGTGGGGTCTCGATGAATGGCGAGCGCAATGTTGGTGAGAGGGCCAAGCGTTACCAAGGTGAGATCACCAGCATGGTCGCGTGACGCTTGAAGCAGTGCGTCGACGCCGTGACCATCGTTTGGGGTGCGCCCTGCAAGGGGGAGGCCGATATCGCCCATGCCGTCGTTTCCATGCACATGTTGCGCCGTGCCGAGTTCAAACATGAGTGGACGATCTGCGCCGGCATAGACCGGGACATCTTCCCGACCACAGATTTCTCTCGTGTACAGCGCATTTTGCAGCGCGGATGAAAGAGGAACGTTTCCGGCTACGACACTGATGCCAACGATGTCGATGTCGTCACGTGCGAATGCCATGACAAGTGCGACAGCGTCATCGCTTGCGGTATCGGTATCAATAAAAAACGGTCGTCGATCAGCCATAGCGTCCGACAATACGTGAGGGGAGCGAGGCAGGTTGTGTTCGCCGTCTACGACGCGAGGTCTCGGCGACGCGCTGCGATCCCGCCGAGTGCCTCCATGACAAGTCGATGAGCCACGTTCACGGTTAACTCGCTGACGTCGTATGCCGGGGCGACCTCGACGACGTCCATTCCGACGACCGTGTGCTCCCGAGCGAGTTGCCGAACGATTCGAAGAATGTCGCTTGTCGCAATTCCACCTGGCTCGGGAGTTCCGGTCCCTGGAGCGAACGACGGGTCGAGGCTGTCAACATCAACTGAGATGTAGAGGTACTCAGCAGAGGAAAGAGCCTCGCTGACAGCGTCATCCATCACCGCTTTGAATCCGCGCTCCCAAATCTCTTGCATCGTGTGCCACACCATGCCTTGTTCGCGCATCCACTCGAAGGTGTCAGCGGGAGGCCAGTAGCCGCGCAGGCCAACTTGTACAAAACGATCGCCCGGAATTGCCCCCGACTCAATGAGTCGTCGCATTGGCGTGCCATGGCTTGCGAGGTTGCCATCGATGATGTCGGCCGTGTCGGCATGTGCGTCGAAGTGGACAATTCCGACATTGCCGTGTCCGTACACATCGGCGACTGCGGTGGCGGCCGGCCAGGTGATGGTGTGGTCGCCACCAAGCGTGATCGGGATGATGCGCCGACGGGCGATTTCGTGAACCCGATGACGGATGTTTGCGAGGCTGCGCTCGGTATCACCGTGCGGGCAGTGTGCATCCCCGACGTCGACAACAGTCAGATGATCAAAAATTTCGAGATCTAAGTCGATGTGGTACGTGCCCGATTCGTAGGCGGAGGTGCGAATTGACCGTGGGCCAAATCTCGCTCCGGGTCGATTTGTGGTGCCGATATCGAATGGCGCTCCAACAACTGCTGCGTCAGGCTTCCACCGGTCGAGATCTTCGAGGTCTGGAACGAAGGGTTGCTGGGCAAAAGTCGAAAGCCCGCCAAAGGCGTACCCGAGGTCGAGTTGTTCCCTCATGCCGGGGCTGAGTAGTTCGTCTCTATTTGGCTGATCATCGGCCATCACAAAAGGGTAGTGGGCGTTCAACTCGTGATGGTGAGCAGAACAATTTGCCAACGCGTAACGGTCTTCTTTGCTACAACTTGACTGATGAGAGTCCTTTGCGTCGCAGCCGTGGTTCTTGGTGCGGTGGCGTGTACATCACCCGAAACCGAGACGGCCGGAGT
>JALRDI010000292.1 GCA_023257035.1 Ilumatobacteraceae bacterium
TATGAATCCTCACGTGCGACGTGCCGTCGAGGAGCAACTTGATTCGGGCACGCTGTATGTGACGCCATGCGAACTGAATGGTGAGGTCGGGGAGTTGCTTGCAGAGCGTTACGGCTTTCCGATGTGGCGTCCAACAAACTCTGGTACAGAAGCCACGATGGACGCGATCCGTCTCGCTCGCGGAGTGACCGGTCGCGACAAGATTGTCAAAGTCGAAGGCGGCTATCACGGCCATCACGACGAAGTGATGATCTCGAACAAGCCCTCGCTTGAAGAAGCTGGTCCGGCTGATTCACCAAATTCTGTCCCGCAGTCGGGTGGCATTCCGCATGGGGTTATCGATGATGTGAAGGTCATTCCGTATAACGACCCGGCTGCACTTGAGCGGGCGCTTGCTCCGGGTGACGTTGCGTGCTTCATTGTTGAGCCCGTGATGGAAAACATTGGGATCTGTCTTCCTGACGATGGTTACCTCGAATCGGTGCGTGACATCACTGAACGGCATGGAACGTTGTTGATTTTCGATGAGGTGAAGACCGGAATTACCGCAGGTTATGGGGGAGCGACGAATCAACTCGGTGTGCGCCCTGACCTCATCACATTGGCGAAGTCGATCGGTGGTGGGTTTCCAGTCGGAGCGTTTGGTGGAAAAGCTGAATACATGGATTACATCACTGACGGGTCGGTGCTTCACCTCGGCACCTACAACGGCAATCCATTGGTGATGGCGGCAGTTAAGGCAACGCTCACTCAGGCATGCACAAAGGAAATTGTTGGCGAAACCGTTGACAGAAACACTCGTCTTGTCGAGGCATGCCAAGCGATCATCGACTCTTCTGGCATTCCGGCGCACACGGTGCAATTCGGGGCTAAAGGGTGCATCACATGGTCAACACAGCGTGTCCGTAATTACCGCGACTACAAAGCAACTGATTTCGATCTTGCCTTCGCTCAGTGGATTCACGGAATTAACCGCGGTGTGCTGCTACCACCTGGTCTTGACGAGCAATGGTTGATCTCGGTGATGCACGATGACGACGACGCAATGAGATACGCACACGTCTTCCAAGAATTTGTCGACGAGCTCGTCTCGTAATTACCAGCGCTGCGAACGCCGTCGGCCACCCATTGATGGCCCATTCCATTGACGT
This sequence comes from Ilumatobacteraceae bacterium, assembly GCA_023257035.1. Classification (GTDB taxonomy): domain Bacteria; phylum Actinomycetota; class Acidimicrobiia; order Acidimicrobiales; family Ilumatobacteraceae; genus Casp-actino5. Next base: position 1,152 of record JALRDI010000292.1, read on the forward strand.
CGACGACTGCCGTTGACCGCTGCGATAAAGAGTGCCCCTGAGCCGACACAGAGAATGATGGCGCTGACAAGAGCAACTGGGAATGACCGGCCTGCGAGTGCGGGAGCGAGTGAGGTCCAACTGCTTGCATCAATTGCGGGAATCACGAATGCAGGTATTGCCCATCCAATGATGATGAGTGACCCTGCGGTTGCGACAAGTAGTTCGGCCAACGCCTGAACGAGCTCGGATCGATATGGCCGGAGAATGAGCCCGAAGATGAGCGCGAGCAACCCAAGCCCAGCAGAAATGATCATCGCCCAGCCGGTTGAGGTTCGAGCAGTTTTTAAGGTGCCGATCACTGGCACAGGAATCGTTGCGGACGGGGCGTTGAACGCCATTTCATTGCGAACGATGTTGACGAGTTCGCTTGGAACGATGACGACAAGATCGTCGTTTGAGCCGATTGCGCGAAGATGGGCGCGCTCAATAAACGGCGCAAGTTCTGCTGCCCCTGCTCGCTTAGACAGCACCTCGCTATCAAGAAAAGTTGCGAGAGTGTCAGGAGTCGTTCCAAGAGCTCCCGCAGTTCGTGCAGATACGACAGTGATGATCTCGAGTCGAATCTCAGATTGGTTAAGAATGGCGGCAGCGATTGAGGGGGAGTCGTCGGGGGTGAAGACGGTCCGCTGCAGCCACCAGCATCCTGCCGACACTCCGAACGCAATGCTCGCAATGAGAAGAAGAATTGAGGCGACCGAGCGTTGCACGATGTCAGTCTGTCATGAGAAGGGGTAGTCTGCGCATGTGGCAAAAGGTACGGACATTTCCTCCTCGAATGATGACCCGGCAGATGCTCCTGCCGTAGCGTTCGACGCGTTGCCTGGTTTCTGGTCGCTGTTGGGGCGTGGGCTCACTCGACGCTGTGCATGGTGCGGCGACCGCAAGGCGTACTTCAAGGGCTGGTTTCGGCGCCAAGACGCCTGCCGGGCGTGTCGCCATGGATGGCGACGTGGAGATGAGGCTTTCGAGCTCGGTGCGACGACTGCCAACATCATCTTGACGTTTCTCACGATTTTGATCTCGATTCTCATTGCAATTGTGGTGACTTGGCCAAGTGTTCCGACTGCGGTACTCATCGTGATCATCGGGTCACTTGCGGTGCTTGGGCCTGCGTTGTGGTACCCGGTGTCGTTCACACTGTGGCAAGCGATTGACCTGTTCATGCGTCGCCCAGAGCCGAATGAACTCGCTGGCCGCGGCGACGCTGAACTATAAAACGCAGCATTCTTATCGGTTGATTCCCTGTTGCCAAGGCTGGCGACAGGCGGCTTTCATCGCGAATTCGCCACTCCGGAGACGTAATCATTCGTGCCCCGTCGATGTCATCTGACCTTTCGCGCTGTTCAGTTGTTGGCAATTTCGTTGAAGAAGTACTTGCGAACAAGTGTTCGATGAATTACAATGCTGTTGTTCGATCGCACATCCAAACAGTTGCAGTTTCTCTTCCTTTCCAGTGAGTGTCACACCCCCTGAGTACGGTCCACAGCAACCACAACGATTGGGTGAATGCACCCGGCACATAGCGCACCGCTAAGGAGAATCAGATGAGCAACGACCGCGAAAAAGCATTGGAGATGGCCCTCTCCCAAATCGATAAGCAGTTCGGTAAGGGCTCAATCATGAAGATGGGCGAGAAGGGGTCACTGCCGATCGCCTCGGTATCTACTGGCGCGTTAGCGCTTGACCTTGCACTCGGAATCGGCGGACTTCCACGTGGCCGAATCACTGAGATCTACGGGCCGGAGTCCTCTGGTAAATCCACACTTGCGATGCACGTTGTTGCAGAGGCACAGCGAAATGGTGGTGTCTGCGCCTACATCGATGCTGAGCACGCAATGGACCCGATTTACGCAAGCGCAATCGGCGTCGACGTCGATGAACTCTTGATTTCACAGCCAGACACTGGTGAGCAAGCACTCGAGATTGCCGACATGTTGGTTCGTTCTGGTGCGATCGACGTCATCGTTATCGACTCAGTGGCGGCTCTGACGCCACGCGCTGAAATCGAAGGCGAGATGGGTGACACTCACGTTGGTCTTCAGGCTCGACTGATGAGCCAGGCACTTCGAAAGATCACTGGCAACCTGAATAAGACCAACACCATCGCAATCTTCATTAACCAGTTGCGTGAAAAGATCGGTGTGATGTTCGGCTCGCCAGAGACAACACCTGGTGGCCGTGCCCTGAAGTTCTACTCCTCAGTTCGTCTCGATATTCGTCGTATTGAGGCTCTGAAAGACGGCGCGGAGGTTGTTGGTAACCGCACCCGTGTCAAGGTGGTGAAGAACAAGGTGTCTCCACCGTTCCGCCAAGCAGAATTCGACATTATGTACGGCAAGGGCATCAGCCGCGAGGGCAGCCTTCTCGACATGGCCGTTGATTACGGCATTGTCAACAAGTCAGGCGCGTGGTTTACCTACGACGGCGAGCAACTAGGCCAGGGTCGCGAAAATGCGAAGAACTTCCTGTCTGCCCACCCTGAAATCATGGTTGACGTCACCGAACGTGTCATGGTCGCATCAGGCTTGCGTGGGGACGACAGCGAGGATGCATTTACCGACGCAGACGATGCGCCGATAGAAATCGATTGATTGACGTGAAGCTCGGCGCTCAGGCGCCGGGCTTCCAAATCATCAGAATCAGGCCAACCACCAAACTCAGGTGGGTAACTCCGATGCCGGCTGCAAGTTTCGATGTCGTAGATGGGGAATCATCTGAAAGTGCCGGGCGCACGAGAAACCAGTTGACGGCAACTGCAATTAGCCAGATGAGAAATGATGCACTCAACCATGGCGATGACATCTTCCATTCGCCGACGCCGGCTAGACCCATTCCGAATACCCACATCAGTACGAGTGCGGGCATCACAAGACGGAGATGAAGTTTGGCGATCACAGTTGTTTCGCCAGCTTTTTTGAGAGGCGTATACAGAAATAAAGGTCCGAACGCCGCCATCGCTGAGATGATGTGGAGGAATCCGAGGATTCGGTAACCCGACGTTGTCTGTATCAGTGCAAGCATGGTCGCCACGCTACCGCGGATGGTGAGAGTTCTCTGCTCCTGTCTTACTCGGTAACTGTGATGCGCCGGCTCTTCCTCGTTCTCCTTGTCGCGTTGGCGGTCACCGCGCCGTCAGCTGGTGCAGCAACATCTGTCTCACTTGATAGCGGACGTGAAGACGGGTTGGTCTCAACACTCGTTGTTGGAGGCTCTGAAGTTTCGATTTCTGATGTGCCGTGGCAGGCGGCACTGTTGAGTTCCAATCGCTTTGAACGTCAAGACGACGCGTTCTATGACCAATTCTGCGGAGCGTCGATCATTTCTGACGCGTGGCTGGTTACCGCAGCGCATTGCGTCGATGGAGGCACGCAGCCGAGTGAGGTGGAAGTAGTTGTTGGAAAGTCTCGACTCAATGACATGACATCCGAAGACCGAAGGCAGATCAGAAATATCCATGTTTCGCCGGAGTGGGACCCAGAGACCGATACGGGCGATATCGCACTGCTGAGATTGTCTGAGAAACTTGTCTTGAACGGAGCCACGGTGAAAGCGGTTAATTTGCCAACCGCGTCAGAGACTTCGTATTGGCCAGCGATTGGCGCAAGTTACGCCGTGTCTGGTTGGGGGTGCACTGTCGCAGTTGGCATTGATGACGATGTCGGAACAGAGTGCGCCCAAAGCTACGCGAACCATCTAAAAAGCGTTGACGTAGTCGATGTGAGCGGCCCATCCGGAGACGTGGCTTGCGGTGACATCGGACCTATTCCGAATATCGCAGAAGTGATCATCTGCGCGGGCGTAGCAGGTGGCGGTCAGGACTCGTGCTCCGGCGATAGCGGTGGCCCGCTCGTTGCGCTTCTCAACAACGAGGTCACGCTGGCCGGTGTTGTCAGTTCAGGGTTTGGCTGCGCACAAGCGGGCTACCCGGGCTTCTACACACGGGTTTCGGCGTTTCGAGCGTGGATCGACGAGGTGACGGGAGGAATCTCCTCTCCAGTTCCTCCGGGCTCCTTTATTGCGTTGACGCCTGTTCGGATTATGGATACGCGTTCGGGTGACATGGTTGGTGAGTTGGATGGTTCTGGTGCTGTGCGTGAGTTGCAGGTGACGGGTGCTGGTGGTGTGCCAGCATCGGGTGTGTCTGCTGTTGCGTTGAATGTGACTGCGGTGTCGACGGAGACGAATGATTTTGGTGGGTTTGTGACGGTGTTCCCGTGTGGAACGCGTCCAGACGCCAGCAATCTCAACTTCACTAGCGGGATGACGATTCCTAACTCTGTGATCGCACCGGTCAGCAGCGATGGCAAGGTGTGTTTCTACGTGTACGGCAAAGCACACCTGTTGGCAGACGTCTCTGGCTACTTCAGCAGTTAACGCTGGTTGATCGCGTCGAGCAGCGCGTTCTCGATGACCTCTGTCAGCGCCGGGTGGATGTAATAGACCTCGCGTGCAACCTGCGTCGCGGTCTGCGCAAACTGCATGGCCTGCACGAGAGGCTGAATGAGAGTCGCCGCTTGGGGTCCCATGATGTGTGCTCCAAGAATCTGGTCTGAGTCTCGGTCGACGATGACCTTCGCGAAACCTGGCGCGTCGCCGAGTGCCCAGCCATATGCGGTGCCGGCGTAGTCGCGGCGGCCGATGAGCACATCGCTGCCGAGTGCATCAGCCTCTTGTTGGGTGAGACCGACCGAGGCGATTTGTGGGTGGCTGAATACTGCAGCGGGAACGTGTCGTTGAGTCACGACTCGCAAGTCATCGGGGTGAGCCATATTCCAGAACGCGACATCAACCTCGGCATTCGCAACGTGCTTCAGTTGATAATCATTCGCGACATCCCCAATTGCCCAGATCCCGGGAACATTCGTGCGCATATGTGCGTCCACCGAGAGCGTGCCGTGGTTGTGAGTATCTACACCAACTACAACGCAGTTCAGTAGGTCAGAATTCGGTTCGCGCCCCGTTGCGAGCAACAGTTCGTCGACGACAACGATCTCTCCGGCGCAATGCACCTCAATACCATCTGCTGTCCGTTCGACCTTTGAGGGAAGGTGTCCAAGATGAAGAGACACCCGATTACCAAATTCCTCTGTGAATGCTGTCGAGACGTCACGGTCATGGCGAGACAGCATCATCGACGATCGGTTGAACAACGTGACCTGTGATCCGAGCCCGGAGAACACGTGACCCATTTCGGCAGCGATGTATCCGCCACCGATAATTCCGAGCCGTCGCGGAAGTGTGTCCAATCTCATGATCGAATCGCTTGTGTGAAAGCCGCACTCGGAAAGCCCACTGATCGGAGGGATCGTCGGGCGGGAGCCAACTGCAACCAATACCTGCGGAGCAGAGATCACCTGACCGTCGACATCGATCGAATGCATTCCTTCGACATCGGATCGAATGAATTGGCCGGTGCCCTCGATGAGGGTGACGTTTTCGCAGCGCTCAGCACGATATTCACGACCACCCTCAGCAATCGGATCAATTCGACCGAAGACTCGATCACGGATCGCGACCCAATCTGCGTTATTCACCGAAATGTCAACACCAATTGAGGCCGCCTCAGCGGCTTCAACCGCGCGATCAGCGGGCAGGACAAACATTTTCGACGGGATGCAGCCCTTGTTGAGGCAGGTGCCGCCAAATACGTCCCGTTCGACCATGGCAATGCGCCAATCGTTGAGAAACTCGGGAATGTGGTTGCCAGAGCCTGACCCAATGATGATGAGGTCGAACTCGTTGCCGCTTTCTGACATGTGTCCAGTCAACCACTTGCCCCGATACAAGTACTCATCGATCGCCTCTCGGTTCGGACTTCCTGCCGCCGCCACTAGCCTGAGGCCCATGTCTGGCCGCTACGTCGTTCGCACCTATGGGTGTCAAATGAATGAGCATGACTCTGAACGCATTGCCGGTTTACTTTCCGCCGATGGGTACGAAGAGGCAACCAATGAAGACGACGCTGACATTGTG
>JALRDI010000036.1 GCA_023257035.1 Ilumatobacteraceae bacterium
CCCACACCTTCGTGCCATAGCGCCTCCGCTTCATCATCTGACTCATGCACCGTGATCCACAGACGGTCACCATCGAAGCCCCAACGCTCGGTCACGAGCTCCCAACTCCACGGGATGATCTCCGACTTGAAGTAATCGCCAAAGGAGAAATTTCCAAGCATTTCAAAAAACACCAAGTGGCGCTTTGTGCGACCAACATCATCGAGATCGTTGTGCTTGCCTCCCGCTCGCGCACACTTTTGAGAACTCGTCGCACGCATATATGGCGGTGTCTCGTCACCAACGAAATACGGCTTGAACGGCACCATGCCCGCGACGGTGAACATCAACGAGGGGTCATGCGGAATGAGGCTCGCAGAAGGTACGACCGCGTGGTCCTTCTCTGCGAAAAAGTCAAGAAATGATCGCCGCAGGTCATCGGCCGACATAGACGAACCCAAGGACAAGCCGGACTGATGATCTGCAGTACTCATAAGACCTCAGATTCTACCGACGCCGGTACCGTGGTGCCCGTGGCAAAGAAAGGTTCATCAACAAAGAAGCAATCTTCGTTGCCAAAACAACGACCTCACGCGACCGACCTCCACGAGTGGATTTCATTCACCGACCCCACCGAAGATCGCACATGGACGTTCGACGCTACGTATCTCATGTCGAATCATCGCTGCATATTCGGTGAGGGCTGCAAGGGAGTGCTCGATGGTGATGCAACCGACATGATGCAAGGTTGCTGCAGTTACGGAGCGCACTTTGTTGATGAAGACGATGTGCAAACCGTTGTGAAGGCGTTCATCAACGTGAAGCCGGAACACATGCAGTTCTACAACGACGCCGTCGAAAAAGGGTTCCTTGACGCCGGTGAACCAGATAGCGACGGCAACCCTGTCACGGTGACCAGACTCGTCGACGATGCCTGCATTTTCCTCAACCGTCCCGACTTTGAAGGCGGAGCAGGCTGCGCCTTACACATCGCCGCCCTCGAGGCCGGCGCACGACCACTCGACTGGAAACCAAATGTCTGTTGGCAAGTTCCAATGCGACTCGAGCATGCAACGGACGAAACCGGACATGTGGTGTCTCAACTCCGCGAGTGGAAACGGCGCGACTGGGGAGATGGCGGCGCCGAGTTTCATTGGTGGTGCACCGAAGCACCAGAAGCGTTTTCAGATCGCCAGCCCGTCTATCAATCGTTACGAGATGAGATCGTCGAACTCATTGGCGAAGACATCTACGAAATGATGGTGACGCAACTTGAGCGTGCTTCTTGGACACCGCTTCCGCATCCGGTTGTGCGGGACAGACGCCGTTAAGAACGAAACTCAGTACTCGTCGTCGTCATCATCGTCAAACGTGACGCCGTACTTTTCAGCGAGCGCGGCGTACTCGTCGTCCTCGTTTGAGTCCGAACGGTCTCGCTCACCGAAACCCAGATCAAAGGCTCCGGGGCCAGCCTGCTTCAATTTACGCGCTTCTTCAAAGCGACGATGTCGACCCTTCTTCACAGTAGGGCTCCCAAGTCAGTCGATGTACGGATACGGGCAGGGCGAACCGCTGCGAATCTTTACTGTACCTGATCAGAGCGCAAGAGACGCAGACCAGCGGGACGAGAATTTTCGGATGGAACGAACGTGAGTGAGGCATTTCCGCTCACTAACTCACGAATATCGTCTCCGAGGAGCTCAGCCCTCCATCCCGAGGCCAAACGGGCCCTCGGGTCACCAGAAAGAAATGCGATGAGATCAGCACGGGTAGCAAGCATGGCGGTATCGACCGCTTCAGTCTTTGCAACCTGGGAAACCCAAGCTGAAATAAGGGTGACAGCTGGGCGAAGATCCCGTTCAATATCGTCTCCTCCGCTCGGCACCTCTGGAACCGGTCCCGCAAGACCCTCAGCCACAGCCGCCAAAATCTCTGTTGCAACCGACCCACGCTGAGCTCGACCATCGACGCCTCTCGCCTGAGATAATTCAGACTCGTTTTTGGGCTGCCGCTGAGCAATACCGAGAATCGCGAGGTCAGGCAGAACCTGCCGAACGGGTACATCAAGCTTCATCGCCCGATGCTCACGCCACTGTGCAACCGCTTTGGCAACACCACGACCCCTGCCCTTTAACCCGCGGGCATCCTTAAGTCGCAACCATGCGTCTTCGGGGCGTACAGGCGATTGGCCCTTTTGGCGAAGCTCTTCGCATGCCTCAAGCACCCATTCGATCCGGCCCGCTTCCTCAAGCTTGGCCACCAAACGGTCTTGAATCTCGATGAGATACGCGACATCAATTGCTGCATAACGCTGTTGAGCATCGGTAAGCGGGCGCCGCAACCAATCGGTCAAGCGGTCACCTTTCGCCAAGGAAATCTTCAACTCAGAATTCACCAATGACGCGAGCGAAGGAGTTCCATAGCCAACAAACCCACCCGCAATCTGGGTATCGAACATGTTTTGCGGGATGGCTCCAACTGCGTGGGTGAGTACATCAAGGTCTTGTTGCGCGGCATGAAACACCGCCTCAACCTCAGAATCGAACAGCGTTCGCAGAGGTGAAAGGTCAACCACTGTGGGGTCGACGAGCGCAATGTTGCCATCGCCCCACCCGAGTTGCACCAACGCTAGAGCAGGAAAATAGGTGCGTTCGCGGTGAAACTCGGTGTCGATCGCATAGCGATCGCAGGCCAACAACTGGTCAACGATGGCTTCGAATGACGACGTCGAATCAACCCAGGTGAACTCGACATCCTCGCCATTACTCACTGCGCGAATTCCGCCTCAAACCCTGCCTGCAACCACGACATCATTCCACCGCTGACATTCGTCGCTTCGATACCCATCGACGACATGAATTCACAGGCCATCGCACTGCGGCCGCCCGATTTACAAATCACGAATACTGGTCCAACGCCGATTGACCCGACAGTGTCGGCGAGCGAAGACAACGGCATCAACTCTGCGCCTGAGATGTGCGCTTCAGCATATTCATCAGCCTCGCGGACGTCGATCAAACGTGCTCCAACAGCAAGGGCATCTCGCAGTTCTGCGGTCGTCACTTCAGAAATCATCGCTCGGAAGGCTAGCGACCCCTGCGCCCAGAGTTACTGGGAGCAACTAAGACCTTTGCCACATCTCGATATCTGCCGGACTGTTCAAATTGACGACCGCCGAAGGCTCAACTGGAACGTCAATTACCCGAACATGTTCGAATGCGCCATGGAGCGAACGCCCTCCATCAGAGATCATTTTCTCAACAATTGGCTGGGCAGAGCCAGCCCAACGCATCAACGAAGGGTGACGCCCTCCCGCAAACGCAACAGCAACATCATGGTCAACGAGAAGCCCTGAGTGTTCAAACTGTGTCGCCGTTGGACGAGTTAAACCGCCGAGGTCACACGCCGCAATGATCGCGTCTCGCCCGGCAAATGCCCTGAGAACAGTGTCCACCGCAACCAGCGGCCCCTCACCGGGTTGATCATCTGGCAAGTGGGCAAGTCCTAACCGTCGGGCTGTTTCTGCACTTCCGCCACAAGCAACCACAGTTCGACCATCGTCAACACCAAGCGCCTCGGCAACCCGACGACCGAGAGCTACGCCGTCAACCATCAGAGTCGCCTTATCGACCCCCATGCGACGTGATTCCCCACCGATGAGGACCGCCGCAACACAGCCCTCATCCAAGGAGTTCACGATGCGATCGCGCCAAACTCTGGGGGCACACCCTTGGGGTCAAGTTGCAGTAAGAACAGTGCGCAACGTTCGGCCTCATCATGCTCGCCGATTTCCGCCGCTGCGTTCTGCAAGGCGAGAAGACATCGGAGAAATCCGCGATTGGACTCTGCCGCCCAACTCACATAACCGGACCCTCGCCACCCATTGGCCCGCAATGCATCAAGACCGCGGTGATAGCCGACTCGCGCTGCCGAATACCTCCACATCTGCTCATCAACGCAATCGGTAAGTGCAGCCCAACCATGCAAGTCTCGCGGGTGACGTGCCACGAATGAGGAAACCGCGGCAACACGCGACTCCTCCGGAGTTGCAAGGGCTTGGGACAGTTCGTGG